>CAYYGQ010000124.1:0-6380 GCA_964471485.1 uncultured Sandaracinobacter sp.
CTCCACCGTCTTCAGTTGTGCTTCCGGGTAGAGCGGCCAGAGCGTCACCGCCGATCCGACCCAGGGGTCGCGCGCCTCGATCAGGCCGGGGAAGGGCTGCAAGCGGCTTTCGGGAACGGCCTTCCGCTCCCAGTTGAGGATGCGGCCGTCGGTCGAGCGGAAATGATAGCCGGGGTTGACGATCTCGATGCCGATAGAGCGCTGGTTCACCTGGCCGCCGCCGCGAAAGACGCCATAGCCGGCGTGCCAGGCGGTGTCGGCGCAATTCACCATCTGCACGATGGCGCCGTCGGTGCCGACGACGAAATGGGCGCTGGCCTTCGCCGCCGGCGCCAGGAAGGTGGCGACGGCGGATTCGGTAGTATAGCCGGCGGTATAGTGCAGCACGACGCACTCGCGGCTGATGTGGCCGGAATTGCGATTCGGCGACGCTTTCCACTCGGCGCCTTCCAGCAGGCCGTTTCGGATACGCATGATGTTTCTCCCGGCCGTTGGTCGGCCCCGTTCCGCTGTGCCGCACAACCCTGGTGTAGGACAGCGCGCTCTTCCGCTTGTCGTTCCCTTCAATACCACCTATTTCCCTAGCGGACGATGCCGCCTTCAGCAAAACCGAAAGGGCGAAAGCCCGGCAAGCGCCCCAACTGGAAAGCTGTGCTGCTCGCCGTCGCCGGCTGGGGGGTGGCGGCGCTGTTCGTTGGCGCCCTGGCGCTGGTGGTGGCCGTCGCCATCAACATGCGCTCGCTCCCTGCCTATTCCGAGCTGATGAAAAGCCCGCAGGGGCAGTCGGTCGTCATCCGCGCCGCCGACGGCACCGAATTGGTGACGGTCGGTCCCAGCTATGGCCGCTGGATTCCTTACGCGGAAATCCCGGCGCCGATGATCGCCGCCATGAAGGCGGTGGAAGACCGGCGCTTCGACCGCCATTGGGGCGTCGATCCGATCGGCATCCTCAGGGCGACGGTGGTGAATTTCCGCTCTGGCGGGCGCACGCAAGGCGCCTCCACCATCACCCAGCAACTGGCGCGGAACCTGTTTCTCACCCGCACCCGCACCTATGCGCGGAAGCTGCGCGAAGTGGTGCTGGCCTTCGCCATGGAGCGCAAATATTCCAAGCAGCAGATCATGGAGGCCTATCTAAACCGCGTCTATTTCGGCGGCGGCGCCTATGGGATCGACGCCGCCAGCCGCAAATTCTACGGCCATCCGGCGACTTCGCTCGATGTCGCGCAGTCGGCGATCATCGCCGGCCTGGTGAAGGCGCCCAGCCGCTATGCGCCGACGGCCGACCCCGAACTGGCGCGCCAGCGCGCCGAGACCGTCATCCACACCATGCGCGAATCGGGCGCCATCAGCCCGGCCGACGAAGCGGCGGCCGACGTTTCCTCGGTGCGCTTCGTCGTCGATCGCCGCCAGGGCGACGTGCGCTATTTCACCGACTGGGTGCTGACCCGGCTCGACACCCTCACCGACGAGGACGAGGAAGCGCTCGATGTCACCACCAGCCTCAACCCGCGCCACCAGGCGGCGGCCGAGGAGGCGGCGAAGGCGCAGGCCATCGAGGGCACGCAGGTGGCCGTCCTCGCCATGCGCAAGGACGGCGCGGTGACGGCGATGGTGGGCGGGCGCGATTACGCGACCAGCATGTACAACCGCGCGGTGACGGCCGAGCGCCAGCCCGGCTCGTCGTGGAAGCTGTTCGATTATCTGGTGGCGCTGGAAGAGGGGATGACGCCCGATTCCATGGTGGAGGACGCGCCGTTTTCCGTCGGCAACTGGAGCCCGAAAAATTCCAACAACCGCTATCTCGGCGCTATCACCCTTCGCCAGGCCTTCGCGCTTTCGGTGAACACCGTCGCGGCGCGCCTCGCCCAGCAATATGGCACGGATGCCGTCGCGCGCATGGCCAGGCGCTTTGGAATCACCACGCCCATTTCGACAGACCCGGCGATGGCGCTCGGCACCAGCGACGTGACGCTGTTGCAGATGACGGCGGCCTATGCCTCGATCGCCGGCGGCGGGATAGAGGCGCGGCCGTGGGCGATCCAGTCGATCACCACTGCGTCGGGGAAAACCCTCTACAACCGCCAGCCGGATTCGCCGCGGGTTCTCGTCGCCCCCTTCGTCGCCCAGTATATGACCAGCATGCTGCGCGCGGCCGTCGAAACCGGCACCGGCCGCGCCGCCCGCATCGGCCGCGAACTGGCCGGCAAGACCGGTACCACCAGCTCCAACAAGGACGGCTGGTTCCTGGGCTTCACCCCCGATCTGGTCGCCGGCGTCTGGATGGGGCGCGACGACGCCAGGGCGGTCCGGGGCCTTGCCGGCGGGCAGGCGCCGGCGCGCGTCTTCGCCGCCTTCATGAGCCGGGCGCTGACGGGCGTGGCACCAACCCCGCTCGACGACGAGGTGGCGCCGCCCGAGACATTCGGCGCCGAGCCGGACGACGAAGCCTATGGCGTGGCGGGCGACGGCGACCCGTTCGGCGACGACCGGCCGGCGCTCGATCCGGGACGGCTCGACCCCGGCCTGCAACCGGGAAGCGCGACGGCGCCGGCAAGGATGCAGGGGCAGCAAGGGCCGCAGGGGCAGCAAGGGCAGCAAGGCCCGCCGCCGCTTTCCGACGAGTGGCTGGAACAGGCGGTCCGCCCGGACAGCATCGGCTGACGGCGGGCCGGCCCTTGCTGCTCCTGCGGCCCGATCGTGAAAGATCGTGAATGGCAGGCCCGGCCCTTGTTCGTGCCCGGCCGGCTGGCTATGGCCCTTGGGTCCTTGCTGGATGTGAATTCGGCCGGGGTCGGTTCTGATGACAATGCGGATTGCGGCGGCTTTCGCCGCCACCATGGCCGCCGCCATGCTCGTGGTGCAGCCGGTATCGGCGGCGCTGGCCGCCTGAAAACAGCCCGGCTGAACCCCTAACGGGCGGGCGCGGCGGTCCGGCGCAGGAACGCCAGCATTTCCGCGCCCAGTTCCTTTTTGGTCACGCTCATCATGTGGTTGCCGGGGATTTCCCGATACTGTCCCTGCGGCAGCAGCGCGGCGAGATCGGGGGCCGAGCCATTGTCGTGGTCGTCGGCGCCGGCCACCACCAGCGCCGGCAGATCGAAGCTCCGCAGCCGTGAATCCGGCGTGTCCAGCTGGCGTTCAAGCAGCCACAGCATCGCGTCCGGCTGGCTGACGCTGGCCTTCATGAAGGTTTCGGCCAGGAATTCGCCGCTGCCGAGCGGCCACTGGCCGCGCCCCTCGATCATGCGGACGAACCAGCCGGTGCGCCGGTTGGCGTCGGTCAGGCCCTCCAGACCCATGCCGGCGAGGATGACGGCACGCGGCCGCAAGCCCCGCGCCAGCAGCCGGGCGCTGGTGCGGGCGCCCAGCGAATAGCCGCCGAGGACGAAATCGCCGCCCTCCGGATCAAGGCCGAGCTGCGGCAGCAGCGCTTCCACGTCCATCGACAGCACATCCTCCGGCCAGGCGGCTTCGTCCATGGGGCTTTCGCTGCGGCCGTGGCCGCGAAAATCCGGCATCAGCAGCCGAAAGCCGGCGTCGGCGATGCGCTGTGCCGTGCCATAGCGAAGCCAGTTGGTTTCGGCGCTGGAGAACAGGCCGTGCAGCAGCAGCAGCACCGGCCCTTCGCCCATGCCGGTCACATGGATGCGGGTGCCGTCGAAGCCTTCGAGGTCCATCGTTTCGGTCATGCCCCGGAATGGCGCTTCGTCCGGCCGCTTGCAAGCCCGCCGTTCGGCCCCGGCCGCCACCCGCCGCCCCCCTCTTGCGATGGCCGCCCGGCAACGCCATTCTCTTGTCAGGCAGGGCGCTTTGGCGAGGGATGACGATGGCCGACGAGACCGGACTGGAACTGGATGCACCGAAGCCGCTGGCGGCCGTCGCCCCGGAAGCGGCGGCCGGGCTGGTGCCGCTGGCCGACGAGGTGCGGCAGGAACTGGAAAAGCGCGTGGACGGCTTCGTCGAGGCGCTGGTGCGGGCGGACTCCGACAGCCCGGAATTCGGTCGCGAGGTGGACAGGCTGGCCAATCTCGGCCAGCGGCAGATCGAAGAGGCCGCCGGCCACAGCAGCCGTTTCCTCGACCGGCCGCTTCGCGCCATGGACCGGGAAAGCGGCGTGTCGGCAAGCCTTGCGCAATTGCGGCGGACGGTCGAGGAGCTGGATCCGGCCAGGCATGGCCGGCTTGCCCCGGGCGGGCTGTTGCGCTTTCTTCCCTGGGGGAATCGGGCGCGGCGCTATTTCGACCGCTACAAATCCGCCGAAAGCCAGTTGTCGGCCATCCTGAAAAGCCTGTCGGCGGGCCGCGATGAACTGCTGCACGACAATGCGGCGATCGACACCGAGCGCAACGCGCTGTTCGAATCGATGGGGCGGCTGTCGCAGATGGTGCACATGTCGAGGCTGCTCGACGCCAGGCTGGAGCAGGCGGCGGCCGGGCTGGCGGCGAGCGATCCGGCCAAGGCGAAGTCCATCCGCGAAACGGCGCTGTTTCATGCCCGGCAGCGCAGCACCGACCTGCTGACCCAGTTGGCGGTCAGCGTGCAGGGCTATCTGGCGCTCGATCTGGTGAAGAAAAGCAATCTCGAACTGCTGAAGGGCGTGGATCGCGCCTCCACCACCACCGTCGCCGCGCTCCGGACGGCGGTGACGGTGTCGGAGGCGCTTTCCGGGCAGAAGCTGGTGCTCGACCAGGTGGCGGCGGTGAACAGCACCACCGCCGGCCTGATCCAGGCGACCAGCGAAATGCTGAAGCAGCAGACGGCGCGAATCCACGAACAGGCAGCCAGCGCCACCATTCCGGTGGAGGTGTTGCAGACGGCGTTCCGCAACATCTACGACAGCATGGACGCGGTCGATCGCTTCAAGGAACGGGCGCTCGATTCGATGCAGGCGACGGTGAACGCCCTTGGCGGCGAGGTGGAAAAGGCGAAAGCCCGGCTGGCGCGCGCCGGAAGCGCTGGAAGTCATGCGTCGCTTGCCGATTCCGCTTCCGGCGGCGCCGCACTTTCCGACCTGTCGCCGGTCTGAGATGGCGCTGCTGCCGGAAACCCGCGCGGCGCTGGCCCGCTACGATGCCTGGCTGGCGGGGGTCGTGCAGTCGCCGGAGCGGCTGGCGGCGCGCGCCAGGCGCATGGTCCGCCATGTGGCGCGTCGGGTTCGAAACATGGTCTTCGGCATGCTCGGCGTGGTGTTTCTGGCCTTCCTCTACGGCAATCTGGTGGCGCCGATCGGCTTTCTCGGCCTGCTGCTGATGCTGTTCGCCATGCTTGGGGTGGCGGTGCTGCTGGCCGGCTGGCCGCCCTTGCGCGAACCCGGCCCGCCGAAGCTCGGGTCGGTGTCGCTTTCGGCGCTGCCGCAGCGGCTTTGCGCCTTTCTGGAGCAAGTGCAGGCAGAGGTGCCGCCGGGGGTCGCCGCCGATCTCGACCGCCTGCTGGTTCGGCTTGGGGAACTGGCCCCCGAACTGCGGCGGCTGCCGCCCGAGTCGCCCGAAGCCGACGATGCCCGCCGCCTGCTGGCCGGGCATCTGCCGCGCCTGGTTGAAAGCTATCGGCGGCTGCCGCCGTCGGCGCGCGCCGGCGCCACCGCCGAGGCCCATGTCCGCGACGGCTTGCGGATGGTGGCCGCCGAAGTCGAGCGGCTGACCGAAGCGCTCGCCGCCGGCCGGCTGCGGGCGCTGGAGACCGAGGGCCGGTTTCTCGGCAGCCGCTATGGAGGGCCGGAACAGCGCGACGACTAAGCGCCGTTTTGCCCTTGAAGTCTGTTCCATCCCGCTCCCCCGCCCAACCACCCACAGGGTACAGTCGCACTGGGTGGTTGGGCGGGGGAGCGGGATGGAACAGCCCTGAAAAGCGCATGCGGGCGCTTTTCAAACAGACCTCAATGGTTCCGCCGCGCTTGACGGCGCCCGCTTCGGACCGCAAGGGGCGGCCATGGACATCAACGAAATCCCGACCGGAGAAAATCCGCCCCACGACCTCTACGCCGTCATCGAGATTCCGATGGGCGGCGTGCCGGTGAAATACGAACTGGACAAGAAATCGGGCGCCATGTTCGTCGACCGCTTCCTGCACACCGCCATGTATTATCCGGGCAATTACGGCTTCGTTCCGCACACGCTTTCGGAAGACGGCGACCCCATCGACGTCATCGTCGTCGGCCCGCACGCCGTGGTGCCGGGGGCGGTGATCCGGGTCCGCCCGGTGGGCGCGCTGATGATGGAGGACGAGGCCGGCGGCGACGAGAAGATCATCGCCGTCCCCGTCGACAAGCTGCACCCCTTCTATTCGAACGTGAAGAACTACACCGACCTGCCGAACGTGCTGATCGAGCAGATCGGCCACTTCTTCATGCACTACAAGGATCTGGAAAAGGGCAAATG
>CAYYGQ010000125.1:0-6358 GCA_964471485.1 uncultured Sandaracinobacter sp.
CTATTCCTTCGGTCAGGCCCGCCAGTTCGAGGACGCGCTTCAGTTGCGCCTCGCCCCAGCTGCCGGACGCCTTGGCCGAGCCGCGCAGGGCGGCGACGATGCGCCCGGCCTCTTCGCGCACCAGCGCCTCCGAACGCGACAGCGCCTGCAACTGTTCGGAGATGGAGCCATAGGCCTGCTCGCGCTTCTGTTCGAGGCTCTGCAATTCCTCGCCATAGCGCGACAGCACCTCGTTGATCGGCGTGACCAGGCCGGCAAGCGCCTCGCGGCTGTCGGCCAGGCCCTTCGCCGCTTCCGAACGGTGCAGTTTCAGCGTTTCCGCCGCCTGCTCGGTGAACTGTTTCTGCGCCCGCTCCAGCGCTTCGGCGGCCAGGCGCTGGAATTCGCCGCGAAGCTCGGCCAGTTGCCGCTCGTGCACGCGGTCGCGCTCGGCGATTCGCGCGGCGTGGGCGCGGTCGCGCTCTTCGCCGGCCGAGCGCGCCGCCGCCAGTTCCGCCTGCAAGTCGGCGGCCTTTTGCACATAGGGCCTTGCCTCCGCCGCCTGCGCCTTTGCCGCCTCCAGGTCGGAGAGGCTGCGCGCCAGCGCCTCGCGGCGGTCGGCGAGATCGGCCCGGCTGCGCGCCAGCGGCTTTCCCCACAGCAGCCAGCCGGCCAGGACGGCGACGAGGCCGGAGAAAAGGGCGGCCAGAAGCAGGGGAGCGATCGACATCATGGAACATTAGGCGAACGACGAGGCCGTTGTCATCTGGATTCTGTCATCTGGATTCTGTCTGGTTCTGCCGCCGATATTGCCCGTCGCCGCCGCGCGCTTGCGCGGCGGCGGCGATTGTCGCAGAATCGGCGGCAGCGGGCGGGCGTTTTTCCAGTTCGGCGGGATGTATGAACGAGATTTCCGATTCGCGCGCCATTGCCCTCTTTCTCGACAAGCTGGCGGCGGAGCAGGGCGCGGCGGCCAACACCATTCTTGCCTATGGGCATGATCTGCGGGCGGCGTCGGCCGCGCTTGATGGCCGGCTGGCGCTGGCCGACGACGATGGGCTGCGGCGGCTGTTCGCCGGCTGGACGGAACTGGTTCCGGCCAGCCTCGCCCGGAGGCGCGCGGCGTTGCGGCGGTTGTTCGCCTTTTTGCAGGCGGAGGGCCTGCGCGACGACAATCCGGCGCTGGCGATCGCCGGGGTGAAGCGCGGGCGGGCGCTGCCGAAGACCCTTTCGGTCGCGGAAGTGGAGCGCATGTTCGCCGCCCTCGATCGTCTGCTGGCGGAAAAGCCGTCGCCCCGCGCGCTGCGGCTGAAGGCGCTCGTCGAGCTGCTCTACGGCTCGGGGCTCAGGGCAAGCGAACTGGTGTCGCTGCCGCGAAACGCCATTCGGCCGCCGCAGCCGTTCGCGATCGTTGTCGGCAAGGGCGGCCGTGAGCGCATGGTGCCGCTGTCGGCGGCGGCGCTGGCGGCGGTCGAGGCGCATCTGGCGCTGGTGGCGCCGGGGTGCCGCTGGCTGTTCCCGTCGCGGTCGAGCGGGGAAAAGCATCTGACCCGGGTGCGGCTGTTCCAACTGGTGCGGGAACTGGCGGCAAAGGCGGATATTCCGCCGGAACGGGTGTCGCCCCATGTGCTGCGCCATGCCTTTGCCACCCATATGCTGGAAAATGGCGCCGACCTCCGTTCCTTGCAGACGCTGCTTGGCCACAGCGACATTTCCACCACCGAACGCTACACCCATGTCGAGGAACGGCGGCTGGTGACGACGGTGCGGACGCTGCATCCGCTTGCCGACGGCTGAGCCGGGGGAGCGGGGAGGGATGCGGCCGGATTCGGCGCTTCGCCGGGTAGAGACGCTGGTGCTTGGCGGCGGCCCCGCCGGCGCCGCGGCCGCCATCCGCCTGGCCGAGAGCGGCCGCCCGGTCGAGCTGTGGGAGCGCGAACTGGTGCCCGGCCATCGCAATCCGGGCGATCTTCTCGGCGCGGCGGCGCTGGCCCATCTGGCCGACCTTGGAATCGACGCCGCGGCTCTGGGCGCCGCGCCGATCGGGCGGCTGCGCCTGCTGGTCGGCGACCGCGTGGTGACGGCCCGACTCGAGCTGCCATCCCTGGGCCGGCCATTTCTGGGCCAGCCATTCCTGGGATTAACGCGGCGTCTGCTCGATACGGCGCTGCTGCAACGGGCCGAAGAAGCTGGCGCGGTGGTTCGCCGCGGTGTGGCGGCGCGCGCCTTCACGCCGGATGGAGAGGCCGAGGCGGTGCGTGAACGGGTGAAGGCGGCCCACCTGCTGCTGGCGACCGGCCGTCCGCCCGGCTGTCTGGCCGGCCGTCCGTCTGGCCGTCCGTCTGGCCGTCCGTTTGGACCGGGCGAAGACGACGGCGAGGAACGCCTGTACGGATTCCGCTGGATTTTCCGCCTTGCGCCCGAAGCGCGGGCCGACCTCGCCAATCATCTGGAACTGGCGCTGTGGCCTCATGGCCGGGCGGTGCTGCACCCGGTCGAGCGCGACGGCGCCAGCCTCGCCATTCTTGTCGGCCGGGCGCTGTGGGCGCGCTGCGACGGCAGCGCCGAGGCGTTGCTGGATCTGGCGGCGGCGGCGGCGCCGCCGCTGCGGCAACGGCTGCGGGCGGCGGTGCCGCTGCTCGACCGGCCGCTGGCCATCGAGACGGGCACGCGGACCTTGCCGCCCCGGCCCGACCGCAGCCGCCGCGCCATCTGGGAACTGGGCGATGTGGCGGCGTCCGCCCCCGGCTTTCCGGGCGACGGCATCGGCCTGGCGCTGCACGGCGCGCGGCTGGCCAGCGCCGCCATCCTGACCGGCGCCGACCAGTTGCACTATGGCCGGAGGCTGCGGCGCGACATTGCATGGCCGTGGCTGCTGCACCCGCTGGCGCGGCGATTGATGGAGGAAGGCGGCTGGCAGCGGCGCGCCGTTGCCGCCGTGCGCTGGATGCCGCTGCTGGCGCCGGTGGCGTTTTCGGCCACCCGGTTGCGGGCGTCGGCGGTGCGGCGGGCGCGCCTGTCCTGACGCGGGGCCGGCCTGGGCGGAACTGCCCTGAACGGGGACGGCCTGGGGCAGGGCCGGCTAGGTAGGGCCGATGCGCTTGTCCGCGCCGGCCATCAGGCCCGTTCCATCGGCACAGTGGCCGGCGGAACGGTGGTCGGACGGCCAAAACCCCGGAACGGGCAGAGGTTGGTCTGCCCGTTCCGGGGTTTGTCGCCACTCAGCCTCTGCTCAGGACAGGTGCCTGGCCAGATGCTTGTTCATTTCGAACATGGTGACGCTGTCGGCGCCGAAGATCGGCTTCAGCTTGGCGTCGGCGTTGATGCGGCGCCGGTCCTTGGCGTCCTGGAGATTGTTGGCCTTGATATAGTCCCACATCTTTTTCACCACTTCGCCGCGCGCCAGCTTGGCGCTGCCGACGACGGCGGCGAGTTGCGGCGACGGTGTCAGCGGCGTTTGCAGCGCGTTCGGTTTCTTTTCGGCCATTCATCCCTCTCCCTTGGTTTCCGACCGGCGGCGAGAAAGCGCCGGCTGGTTGGTCAGATGTCGTGCGCCGCCGACGTGGCGGCATTTTCCGCAGTGACCGCCGGTGCATACCGCTCCTGCCGCCGCTGTGCGTTTCTCATTTCATCGCTTTTGCCCTTCGTCAAATGACAAAAGCCCGGTATTCGTTCTTGACGGATGCTTTTTCGCCCACATCTGCTCTATTAGTGGCAGAATCGCCGCATTATGGTTAATGGGGCTGCATCTATTCCGCAAGCGGTCGTATTATAGAGCAGCCGGCCGTGCGTGCACAAAGGCGGATGGACGGAACGAGGGGTCAGGACTGGACGACGGCATGCGATGCGCGATTCTCGACGATGACAGGGCACAGACCGAACTGGTGGCGAAACTGCTGGCCGGCGCCGGGCATCGCAGTGAAATCTTCCATCAGGGCCGCACCCTGATCAGCCGCCTGCGCCAGGACACCTTCGATCTGCTGATTCTCGACTGGACCATGCCGGGCATGACCGGGATCGAGGTGCTGGAAGTGGTGCGCCAGGGCCGGCACGCCGATCTGCCGGTGCTGATGATCACCAGCCGGTCGTCCGACGAGGATGTGGTGGCCGGCCTTGCCGCCGGCGCCGACGATTATGTGGTGAAACCGCTGGTGCCGGCGGTGTTTCTGGCCCGCGTCGAGGCGGTGCTGCGCCGCGCCGGTCTCAACCGGCCGGCGAAACGCCTGGTGCAGCATGGCATCTACCGCTTCGATCTGGCCGCCGAAACCGCGACGGTCGACGGTGTGCCCGTCAAGCTGACGGCGAAGGAAATGGCGCTGGCGGTGGCGCTGTTCGAGAATATGTCGCGGCCGCTGTCGCGCAGCTATCTGCTGGAAAGCATCTGGGGGCAAAGCCCCGACATCGAGACAAGGACGCTGGACGCCCATGTGTCGCGAATCCGCTCCAAATTGCGGCTTTCGCCGGCGAACGGCTTTCGCATCCTGCCGGTCTATTCCTACGGCTACCGGCTGGAGCCGGTGGAGGGGATGGCGGCGGGAACCGAAGACGAGCCGGCCATGGTGGCCGCCGGCTGATGCTGCGCCGCTATCTCGCGCCGGTGCTGCTGCTGCTGCTGGGGGCGGTGGCTCCGGCCACGTCCGATCTGGCGCAGCGGCAGGCGCAGGTGGCCGAGTCGGCGGACGAACTGTTCCTCTATCGAAGCCGGGCGGGCGACACGCTGGCCTCCATCCGCGACGAATGGCTGCTGCCGGTGGCCGATCTGCGGCGCTTGCAGCTTATGAACGGCATGGCCGCCGACAGCCGCATCCCGGCCGGCACCGACATCCGCATTCCGCTGCCCTGGGTGAAAACCATGGCGCTGACGGCGACGGTCGCGGCCTTTCGCGGCGATGTGCGGGTGATTCGCGACGGTGAAATCCGCCCGGCGGCCCGCGGCTTCGAACTGCGGGAAGGCGACGAGATCGAAACCGGGCCGAATGGCTTTGTCACCCTGGCGCTGCCGGACGAGAGCCGGGTGTCGCTGCCCTCCGCCAGCCGCGTCGCGGTCGAGCGGCTGCGCCAGGTGCTGCTGACCGATTCGCTCGATCGCCGCTTCACCCTGCGGCATGGCCAGTCCGACATGAAGGTGACGCCGATGGCCAATCCGGCGTCGCGCTTCCTCATCACCACGCCGGTCGCGGTCGCCGCGGTGCGCGGCACCGAATATCGGGTCGAGTTCACGCCGGCGGACATGCGCGCCGTCACCGAAGTGACCGAGGGGCGGGTGCTGGTGCGGCTGGTGGATGGCTCGGCGGAAGTGCTGGTCGAGGCCGGTTTCGCCGCGGTTGCGACTCCATCCGGCCTTGGCGGGCCGCTGGCGCTGCCGGGGCGGCCGCTGGTGGCGGTGCGTAACCGCGCCCAGACGGAAAAAGACGTGATCTTCCGGCTGAAGCCGGTGCCCGGAATCGCCGGCTATCGGGTGGAACTGGCCGCCGACGCCGGCTTTGCCGACCGGGTGGCCAGCGCAGAGACCGCATCGGGCGAGGTGCTGTTCCGCGATCTTGCCAACGGCCATTATTACGCCCGCGCCTATCTGGTCAGCGCCGAGGGGCTGCGCGGCGTTCCGGCCGTCTTCGAGTTCGACCGCCGCTACACACCGGCGCGGACGGCCCGGACCGAAGAGACCGAAGAATCGGCGCCGATGCCGCAACTGGCCGATCCGGCGCCATTCCTTCGAGCCGACGGCCCATGGTTTTCGGGCGCTGGTGGTGGCGGTGGCGGTGGCGACGCCATCGGCCCGGTCGTGGCCGCTGGCGATGCGGACGGATTGCGGGAACTGGCCGAAGAGGGCGAATCCGCCTCTGGCGGCGCCTCGCCGTTGCTGGCGCGCCTGCAACCCTTTGCCGCCTTTGCTCCGGGCGGTGTTTCCGGCGGCGGTTTTCCCGGCGGTGGTGTTTCCGGCGGCGGCGGCGGCGCGCTGTCTCCCGGCCGGCCGCTGCCGCTCGATTCCGGGCCATCCAATTCCGGGCCATCCGATACTGGGCAATCCGGCGGTTCGATCCCCTCGGCCGGGGCTTCCGCCGTGGTGCCCGAGCCTCGGGTCTGGCTGCTGTTGCTGACCGGATTCGGCCTCGTCGGCTGGACGATGCGGTCGCGCCGGCGGTTCGCCTGAAC
Source organism: uncultured Sandaracinobacter sp. (assembly GCA_964471485.1). Lineage (GTDB taxonomy): Bacteria > Pseudomonadota > Alphaproteobacteria > Sphingomonadales > Sphingomonadaceae > Sandaracinobacteroides. The sequence goes on from CAYYGQ010000125.1 coordinate 6,133, forward strand.
CGGCAGGCGCGCGTGGGGCCGAAAGCGGGAGGCAGCGGCGGCCCCGCGAATAGCAGCCCCGCGAAAGCGCGGCGCGAATTCCCCGATTTCAGTTTCCGCAGCCGGCGGATGCTGGTCGAATGGTGGCTGGCGCTGGTGGTGGCGACCCTGGCCATCCTGGCGCTCGGTTCGCTGCGGCCGCCGGTTCGGGCCGACAATCTCTTCTACGATCTGGTGCAGCGGCTGG
>CAYYGQ010000126.1:0-6352 GCA_964471485.1 uncultured Sandaracinobacter sp.
ATGTTGAGGCTGGAGCCGAACAGGCCGTTCAACGCTCCGACATAGGGACCGTCCGGAAGGTCCGCGGCGGTGCCGAACGCGCCGTTCGACCAGCCGGCCCGGGAGAGACCCAGCTTCTGCACGGTGCCGCGCGACATTTCCGACAAACGCACTTCCAGCAGCACCTGTTGCGATGCCCCGACGGACAGCATGTTCAGCACATGATCCGGCGCGTAGACGCTGGCGAGGGCGACCATCCGCTCGGCGACGAGCGGGCCCGACACCTCGCCTTCGAGCATCAGCGAATCGTTCGCCGGCGTCACCCGCACCCGCTCGGCCGGAAAGGCGGCGTCGATGCGCCGCTGCGCTTCGGGCGCATCAGGACCGACCAGCACATCGACGATGGCGATGAGGTCGCCGCCGCCGTCGTAAAGCGCAAGGTTGGTCGCCCCCATCGTCTTGCCAAGCACATAGACGCTGCGGCTGTTGAGCGGCATGGTGTCGGCGATGTCGGCGTTGCCGATCACCGCTCTTGCGAACGGCTGGTCCAGCTTCAGCACCCGCGACTTGTGGACGGCGACCGCCAGCACGGTGCCCGTCGCCGCCTGCACCGGACCCTCCCGCACGCTCTCCGGCCCGGTCCCCCCCGGCACGCCCCCCCCCGGCACGAATGCCTGCGCGAGGGCGGCGGCCGGAAACGGCGCCAGAAACGATGCCGGAAACGACGCCGGAAACGACGCCGGCAACAACAGGGCGAGCGCGGCGGCGGACGGCAGCAGCAGGCGCATGGCGCGGCGCGCCAGGGGAAACATGGCGCGGCGCGCCCGGGGAAAGGCGCCGCCATGGCTGCCGCGCCCTTTGCCGCCCTCTCCGGTTGCTGCGCCGGTTGCTGTGCTGTCGATCATTTCGCCACCCGATAGCTGGTTGCTTCCGTGCCGCGCACCACGGCCACCTCCGGCCCGCGCCGGGCCACCATCACCACCGCCGGCCCGTCCGCGGCCGCCTGTGGCGCCGCAGCCCCGGCGGATTGTTGGCGCGGCGGGCGGATTCCGAAAGCCCGAAGCGAATTCATTTCGGATGCGACCAGGGGGGAATCGTCTCCGGTTCCGCGCAGCATCACGTCGAGCGCGCCGATCGGGCGCGCCAGCAGGATGCGCCGGGCGTCTTCGGGGCTGGCCTCCAGAGTAAGCGACTTCACCAGTCGCGGCTCGCTCGACGACGGGTCCTGCATCTGGCCGGTGGCCAGCACGCGCAGATTCTGCGCCACCAGCCCGTTCACGGCCGGCTCGTCGCGCCCGCCCTGCGTCACCAGCACATCGACACGATCGCCGGGCGCGACGAAGCCGCCGGCGCCCGATACTTCGTCGATGGCGATGGATACGGCGCGCATGTCGGCGCCAAGCTGGGAAGAGGAAGCGAGCCGGCCGAGTTCACCGGAAATCGACGTGCCGAGGACCGGCTCGCCGGCGGCGAAATTCCTGAGGGCCGTGCGCCGGCCGTCCTGCACGGCGTCGGCGACCTTCCGATAGGCGTGCGCCGGCATTTCGCCGGGCCAGGGAATGGTTTTCAGCTTGGCGGCCTCGATGCGCTTGCCGAAGGCGATCGCATCGGCCGCCACCACGATATGGTTCCGCGGCGCCTCGGCCGCCGGCCCGGATTGCCCCGGCTGCATCACCGACCACACTCCGGCGACGGCCAGAAGACCGAGGACCACGGCGCCAAGCAGCATGAAAAGGGATGATCGGTTCATAAGTCACCCTGACTACGACGGTCATCCTGGTTACGGCCGGTTTACCCCGATCTTGCGTTCCCCCCGGCCCGGCGTGCCGGACCGGGGAAAATCGACGGCTTAGCTGCCAGCGTTCTCGATGGCGTCCGACGTATCCTGGAAGCTCTTTTCGACCGAGCCGCCAAGCGCCGTCAGCGCCGCGATGACAACCCCGGCGATCAGGGCAAGGATAAGCGCATATTCGGCCGCCGCGGCGCCGCGCTTGTCACCAAGCAGTTTCTGAAGTGTGATTTTCATACCTAACCGTCCCTTCAAATAGTCGAAGCATCGGTCGCTTCGAGCGCGGCAGAACCCTGTTCGACAGAGTTCTCCCGTCCACGCGATCACGGCCGCCGGCGAGCCGGCTTTAATCGAAGACGAAACCGCCCCGCCGATCAGGGACCACATCTAAAAACGGCCGGAACGCCGCCAGCTTCACCCGCCCGCCTTGCCGCCGCGCCCGCCAGGCGGCTGTTTGACCTTGAAGCCTGTTCCATCCCGCTCCCCCGCCCAACCATCCACAGGCTACGGTCGCACCGGGTGGTTGGGCGGGGGAACAGGCTTCCAGATCAGACAAACCCTTAAGCTCCGCCCGTTGCGGCCGTGCTTTCACGCGCGTGGTGGGCTGCGGTTTCCCGGCCGCTTCGCGCACGGAGGCTCGACGTGAAGGCTCGAATGGCGATGCGGATGGCAGCGATGATGGGCCGGATCGGGCGGTCGCGAACCGGCGCGGTCATCGCGGAATTCGCGCTCGTCATGCCGATCGTCGCCGGCCTGCTGCTCGGCATGGTCGAATACAGCTTCGTGCTGTTCACCTATGGCTCGATGCAGGCGGCGGCGCGCGATGTGTCGCGGCAGGTGGCGGTCAACACCATCGACTCGGGCGGCGCCGGCCCGGCCATCCGCGACCGGCTGCCGGCCTGGGCGCGCGCCGGCGCCAACGTCAGCGTCGCGTCAAGCGCGCCCGGGAATCCGGCCGCCAACGTCTACACCATCGTGGTGAGTGTGCCGATGGCCAGCGCCACCCCCGTTCCCTTCTACACCCGCGCGCAATCGGGCAATGTCTCGACCAGGGTGGAAATGAAGCAGGAACTGCCGTTCCTGGTGCCGAACCCATGAAGCGGCCCATGAAGCGCCCGATGAAACGGCCTTTCCTGTCCTTCGCCGCCGCTCTGCTGCGCGACCGCGGCGGCGTCGTCGCCCTGTTCTTCGCGCTGGCGATCCCCATCTTCCTCGTCGGCACCGCCTTTGCCGTCGATTTCACCAATTATCGCGTGGTCCAGTCCCGCCTCCAGGCCGCGGCCGACGCCGGGGCGCTGGCCGGGGTGAAGGCGCTGGAAATTCCCGGCACCGAGGCAGACGAGGCGATGCGTCTGGCAAGGGCGAACGTGCCGGCCTCCTGGGGCGACATCGTGCGCGATTCCGACATCAGCACCGGGCTATGGAGCGTCAGCGGCGGCACCGGCGATTTCACCGCCGGCGGCGCCGAGCCGAATGCCGTCCGCGTCCGCGTGCTGCGCTCGCCCGAGCGGGGCAACGCCGCCCCGTGGCTGTTGTTCAACCTGCTGAACCTCGGCCGGCCGACGCTCTCGGCCGAAGCGATCGCCGCCCGCCAGCTCAACATCCAGTACGAACCGCCGGAATCCAGCAACCTCGACAGCGACGCCTGGGATTTCAACGAAGTCTATGTCTATTGCTACGACCGCAACGCCGGCGGAACCGTCGAATCGCGGCGGACGCAGCTCACCCTCCTCAGCAACAATCTGAAGCCGGACGAGGACATCGCCACCATCAGCGGCGGCCATATCACCGAGGTGCCGGCCAGCCCGGTGGTGTGGCCGGATTGTCGCGAGCAGGGCCAGGCGCTGAGTTTCCGTCTGCGCAATATCCGCAACGGCAAGCACGACGGCGCCGCCGCCTTCGAAGACGGGACCCGGCAGGAATATGAATATTTCACCGACACCGTCATCGAAGGCGGCATCGAAAGCTTTTCCGGCCTGGAGAACAGCATTCTCGAAACCGTGCGCTGCGATTCCCCGAACCAGTGCGACCCGTCGCGGCGCAACAGCCAGATCCCCAAAGGCAGCAACCGCAACCCCAATCAGGAAAGCCGCGCCTGCCTTCCCGGCAAATATATGTATTTCGGCTGGGAGGATCGCCCGCCGGAATCCGGCGGCTCCGACCGCGACTACAACGACATCACCCTGCTGATGAAATGCCCGCGCGACGGCGTCCTCGGCGACGGCTATTCCCGCCTGGTGCGCTGACCATAGCCGGACTTCCGGGGCGGCGGTTCCCCCATTTCCATCCAATCCGGTTGTGGCCCGCGGATCGAGCGCCTAGGCTCGGCAAGGCGCCGGCAGCGGCGCAAGAATCTTCATGCGGAATCGCGGAATGATGCAAGCAGCCGAAACCAGCCCCTTCCACGCTATGGCCAAGCCCAGCGGCCCGGACTGCAACCTCGATTGCACCTATTGCTTCTATCTGGAGAAGCATTCCTTCTACAAGGAGACGCCACGCCACCGCATGAGCCGCGACACGCTCGAAGCCTATGTGCGCGAATATATCGCGGCGACGCCCCGTGGCGCCGAGGTGGCCTTCACCTGGCAGGGCGGCGAACCGACGCTGATGGGGCTGGATTTCTTCCGCCGGGCGATCGACCTGCAACGGCGCTTCGGCAAGGGGCGGACGATCACCAACAGCTTCCAGACCAACGGCCTGCTGATCGACGACGAATGGTGCCGCTTTCTTGCCCGGCACGATTTTCTCGTCGGCCTTTCCCTCGACGGCCCGCAGCCGCTCCACGACCGCATGCGGCAAACGCCGGGGGGCAAGCCCTCGCACGCGCTGGTCGTGCGCGCCCTGAAACGCTTCCAGCAGCATGGCGTGCGCTACAATGTGCTGGCCTGCGTCAACCGTTACACCGCCCGTGAGCCGCTCGCCGTCTATGAATTCCTCTGCGGCGAAGGAGTCGAGTTCATCCAGTTCATCCCCGTGATCGAACGCCATCCGGGGGCGGGCGACCGCAAGGCCGGTCTCAGCCTGAAAAGCCCCGATTCCCAAGTGGCTTCCGCGGCCCCGCCGCACACGGATCCGGCTTCCCTCGTCACCGAATGGTCGGTGGTGCCGGCCGACTACGGCACATTCATGAACAGCATCTTCGATCTCTGGCGCACGCGGGATGTCGGCCGCGTCCATGTCATGAATTTCGAATGGGCGCTCGCCAATCTGATGGGGCTGCCGGGCGCTTCCTGCCATCACCAGCCGACGTGCGGCCGCGCCGTCGTCGTCGAGCACAATGGCGACGTCTACTCCTGCGACCATTATGTCTACCCGGACTACAGGCTCGGCAACCTTGCCGACCGGGGCTTCGCGGCCATGCTGGATTCACCCGAACAGCAGGCGTTCGGCCAGGCCAAATACGACAGCCTCCCCGAGCAGTGCCGGACATGCCCGGTGCTTCGCGCCTGCTGGGGCGGCTGCCCGAAGCACCGCTTCACGACCACGCCATCGGGCGAGCCGGGGCTGAACTACCTCTGCGGCGGCTATTATGCCTTTTTCACCCACATCGCGCCGTGGCTGAAGGCAATCGCCGGCCTGCTGCGGGCCGGCCTTCCGGCGAGCGAGATCATGCGGGCGCACGTCGTGGCCCGCGACCGTTCCACGGGAAAGACCTCCAGCGTCGAATCAACCCCCGCCTAAACGGACGGTGACCCGATTCAACTTGCCGGTGAAGCCGCTGGTCCTGCTTTCATACCCACGGTCGACGGGGCTGATCGGATCGCTGCCGACGTTGAAACCTTCGGTGTGCGAAACCACCAGAATGAAGCTGCGCTCGACCTTCTGGCGGGCCTGTTCGGCGCCATCGACGAAGAGGATCGCCTCGGCGCCGGCGCCCGCTTCCTCGCGCGTCAGCCGGAATTCCACCCGGATCTCGTGGGCACCGGGGGCAAGCGGCGACTTCGCGCGGATTCTCGTCACATGGGCGGGCGTCAGATTGTAGGTGAACGCCGGCCGCCCTTCGCCGTCCAGGAACAGGCTGTAGCCGCCGAAGCGCCCGCCATGCGAAACCAGCACCCCCCGCGAACCCGTTTCCGGAACCTCGATCGAAGCCTCGATCGCGAACGACCGGCCGACCAGATGCGGGGCCGCCGATTCGGGAATGTTGGAAACCGGCCGCACATAGGTGAACTCGTTTCGCCCGGCGTTCAGATCCGGCCGCCCCACCTGCCCGCCATCGCTGCTGTGGATCGGCAGGATATTCGCCTTCGCGGCGCCTTCCCAATAGAGTTTTTGCAGGGCGGCCAGCTTGTCGGGATGGCGCGCCGCCAGATCGTGCGCCTCGCTGAAATCCGTTTCGAGATTATAAAGCTGCCACCGGCGCTCGGCGAGCGGCACCGGCGGCGGCGGCGATTTTTCCCATGGGGTCACCATCGGCGCGGTCGCGGCCACCCAGCCCTCATCGTAGATGCTCAGATTCTGCGACATCTCGAACAGCTTGCGGGTGCGCCGCGACGGCGCTTGCGGATCGTCGAACGCATAAGCGAAACTGATGCCGCTGATCGGCTGCTGCGGGGTGTCGTTCAACATCGCCGGCGCCTCGAT
>CAYYGQ010000127.1:0-6344 GCA_964471485.1 uncultured Sandaracinobacter sp.
GTCACCGGTGCGAAAGACGCCGCTGATTTGCTCCTGCCCGCTGGCGTTCGCCGCCAGCACGATTTTTTCCGGCGCATAGCGGTTCACGCGGTTGATCGCCGCCGCCAGCGTGTCGGCGGCAAACACCAGATATCCCTGTTCCCACGCCACCGCCTCGGCCGGATCGACGCGGCGAAGCACGGCCGGCCGGCCGGGATCGAGGATCAGTTTCTGGCCGGCGGCGAGCGGAATTGATCGGCTTCGGTCGGGGTTGCCGTCTGCCTTGTTCAGCCAACCCCTGGCGACGGGGATGGGGGCGACCAGCACAGCTCCCTCGAGCAGGCTGACCGACAGTTGATCGCCGATGTCGACATTGAAGCTGGTGCCGATCGCCCGCACTTCATGGCGCATCGCCCGCACCAGAAACGGCCGGCCATCGTGGCTGACGGTGAAATGGGCCTGTCCCCGCGCCAGGTCGATGGATCGCGTCGCCGAAGACAGGCGAACATTGATTTCGGTATTCTCGTCGAGCGCCACGGTCGAGCCGTCGGCCAGGGTCACGAACCCGCGTTGGTGCGGGGCGGTGGCATAGACGGTACCCCGATCCGCCGGCATCATAACGAACAGGGTGACGGCCGACAGCAGGACCAGCAGCAGGCTGGCGGCGATTCCCCATCCGCCCGGCCAGCGCCGCCGGTCGGCCCTTACCCTGGGGCTATCCGGCGCTTGCCGGCCCAGATGATCCAGCGCCTGCCGCCGCCAGGCGATCATATCCGGCTCGTTCGCCAGTTCTCCGAGACCATCGAGCGCCGCCAGCCCGGCCAGCAGGTCGTCGGTCAGCATCGGATTGGCCGACAGCCACGCCTGCAACGCGGCTGGATCGGCGTTTTCCGCCCCCTGCCGAAGCCGGAGCGCCAGGCCGATGCCGGTTTCCAGCAGTTCGGTGTTCCGCATGTCTGACCCGTCGCTGGCCTCGGTCATGGTCTGCCAAGACGCCTGCCCAGAAGCGCGACAGCCCTGGCGAGGTGCTTTTCCACCGCGCTGACCGAAATGCCCATCCGGTCGGCGATCACCTTCTGCGGGATCTTCTCAAGGCGGACGAGCAGCAGGATGGAGCGGGTCCTTTCGTTCATTCCAGCAAGGACATCCTGCAAAGCGTGCAGGGCCTCCCTGCCAAGAAGGATGCGCTCGGGGTCGAAAGCCGCATCGGTATTTCCGATCAGTTCATAGAGCTGGCGGGCGGCGCGGGCCGCCTCGCCGTCGGCGTCGAGCGCCCGGTGGCGGGCGCGTTCGCGCAGCAGATTGGCGGCGACCGTGAAGATGTAGGCGGCCGGGGATTCGACCTGCAGCTGCCCGCGCGCCTGGCCGCTGCGGCGCAAGACGCGGAAAAACACTTCCTGGACCAGATCGTCGGCATCCGGGTGCGACCGGGTCCGCCGGTAAAAGAAATTCCGCAACGGCTCGCGGAAGCGCTCGTCCAGCACGCCGGGCGTCAGACCGAGAGGCGCGGCATCGTCGGAAAAGGGATCGGGCGCGGCCGTTTTGCCCTCCTTTGGCTATGCCGGTTCCTCCCCGCGACCTTGCGGCGCGTGGGCTTCATGCTAACCGCTCTTCACCCGGCCCTCAAGACAGGCGGCGCGGAATTGTGATCACAATTCTGAAATTCCAATGAGGGAATCGAGCGGACCTGCATCCCTGACTGTAGAGGATCTTGAGGAAATGGGTCGGCCGCGATCCGTTTGAATGGGGGCAGCAATGCAAACTGGTACCGGAAAAATCACCGGAAAAATTCAGGCGCTTCTACTTTGCGCGACGGCCGCCATCTGGGTCGCCCCGGCGCACGCCGACAGGGATCGGACGCTCGATTTCCAGATCGCGGCCGGGGATCTCGGATCGTCGCTGCGCGCCTTCGGTCTGCGGACCGGCGAGCAGATCCTGTTTCAGGAAGAGATGGTCGCCGGCCAGCGCGCGGCCGGTCTCTCCGGGAGCCACGGTGTCGCCGAGGCGTTGCGGATGCTGCTCGACGGATCCGGCCTGACGGCGATGCGGACGGCCGACGGCGTGATGGTGCTGCAACGCGCCGCCCCGGAACGGGCCGGTCTCACCAAAGCTTCCTATCAGGGGGAAATGGCCCAGGCGCTCGGGGCGCCAGGCGCGCCCGCCGTGCCGCCGGCCCGTGCCGAGGCCCCGGACGAGCCGCGATCGAACGAAATCATCGTCACCGCCACCCGTTCGGCGACGCTGCTGTCGAAGGTTCCGCTCAGCGTGTCGGCGATCACCCAGGAGCAGATGGAAAGCCGTGGCGTGCGCGACTTCTCCGATGTCGCCCGGCTGACTCCCGGCATCAATTTTTCCGACGCGGCGTCCGGCCGCAACAGCGTCGCCATCCGTGGCGTCGCGTCCAGCGCCGGCGCCAGCACGACCGGCATCTACATCGACGAGACGCCGATCCAGGTTCGCCAGGTCGGCTACACCGCCGGCACCGTGATGCCGTCGCTGTTCGACCTCGATCGGGTGGAAGTGCTGCGCGGTCCGCAGGGCACGTTGTTCGGCTCCGGTTCGCAGGGCGGCACCGTCCGCTTCATCCAGCCCGCGCCGGGTTTCACCGACTATAGCGGCCGGGCGCGGGTCGAGGGATCGACCATTCGCGGCGGCGGCGCCAATTATCAGATGGGCGCGGCCGTCGGCGGCCCGATCGTCGCCGATGTGCTGGCGTTCCGCGCCAGCGTCGATTTCCGCCGCAAGGGCGGCTATATCGACCGCCTGGAAGGCCATATCGTCGCTCCGACCCAGTTGCCGGGAGAGGCGGTCCGCAGCACCTTCTATCGCAACGCCATCCTCGGCAAGGAAAACTCGATTGTCTTCAGCCAGACCGGAGTGGCCGAGGAAAACAGCAACTGGACCGAAACCACCGCCGCCCGCGGCGCTCTGGCCATGAAGCCGATCGAGAATCTGACGATCACCGCGTCGCTCAACTATCAGAAGCAATATCTCCACGACAGCATCGGCAGCGTCTATTCGGCGCTGACCGACGCCCAGGCCGGCAAGTTCGCAGTGCCGGTCTATCGCGCCGGCCGCTCGGACGATCCGGCCACCTTCGGTCCCGACGGCAAGCCGCGCCTGACCGATGTCAGCATCCCCGACCTGAACGAAGGCGAGGACAGGATGTTCCTGCCCTATGTCGCGGCCAACTGGGACAATGGCCTTGTCTCGATCACTTCGAACACCGCCTGGCTGTCGCGCAGGCACCATCAGGTGGGCGATTCCACCACCGGCTACGGCTATTCCTACAATCGCTGGCTGGTGCCGTTCGTCGGCGCCAAGTCGGCCAGCTGGTTCGTCGATACGCAGGAGAATTTCACCCAGGAACTGCGCGTGCAGTCGGCCGATCCAGACACCCGGCTGCGCTGGCTGGTCGGCGGCTTCTATTCGAACAACCGCCAGAATTCGACCGAAACCATTTCGACCAACTTTCTGGAGCGCGCCACCGAACTGTTCGGCGACAGCCCGATCGACCGCCCCTTCCCCGGCGCCGGCGTGTTCCTGAACACCTTCGGCGATTTCATGCTGCCGAATTCGGTGCACTATATCGCCGACACCACCGCGCTCGAAAAGCAATATGCGGCGTTCGCCCAGCTCGACTTCAAGGTCACGCCGGAACTGACCCTGACCGTTGGCGGCCGCTTCGCGCGCAACGAGCTTACCGCCGACATCTTCCAGGACGGCGCCGAGAACAATCTCAATGCGCCTTACGGCTATCCCTGCGTCGACTTCGAGACCGAAGAGCCGCTGCCCGGAGGTTGCGCGGTCGGGCAGCCGCCGTTCCAGCCGGTCTATGGCGTCGATGTGGTCAGCAACAGGGAAAATGTCTTCACGCCGAAGTTCAGTATCGCCTGGCAGAAGGACAGCGACAATCTGTTCTACGCCACCGTGGCCAAGGGTTTCCGTCCGGGCGGAGCGCAGGTCGGCCTGCCGAACGCGTGCAATCCGGGGCTGGAACTGATCGGTTTCGTCGATTCGAACGGCCAGGCCTATTCGCCGACATCCTACAAGTCCGACTCCGTCTGGAGCTACGAAGCTGGATCGAAGAACCGCATGCTGAACGGAGCACTTTCCTTCGACGGCAGCGTCTACCTGATCAAGTGGAACCAGATTCAGACCAACCTCACCATCCAGGAATGCGGCTACGCCATGGTCGCGAACCTGGGCAAGGCGACTTCGAAGGGCTTCGACGCCTCCTTCGCGCTGCAACCGACCGACCGTCTCAACCTGTCGGCGGCGATCGGCTACAACAACACCCGGTTCGACGTGACGACGACGGTGTTCCGGAAGGGGGATTATGTGCCCGGCACCGGCAATCCGTTCACGGTCTATCTGTCGGGCGAATACACCATTCCCTTCGGCGAGGACGACCGGGAAGCCTATGTCCGCGGCGACTGGACCTATGGCAGCCATCCGCGGCGCACCGGCAACGTCAATCCGAACAGCCCGGACTATAACCCGCTGAACATGGGGGCGCCGGCGCAGTCGATCCTGAACGCCCGCATCGGCGCGCGGATGATGGGCATGGATCTTTCCCTGTTCGCGAACAACCTGCTGAACTTCAACAAGCCGCTCGGCTATTCGACCGGATCGTTCAACCAGAGCCGGAAGCAGGTCAGCAATCCGATCTATACGGAAAGCTATGTGCAACCGCGGACCATCGGCGCCACGGCGGCCTATCGGTTCTGAACCCGCCCCGAGCGGCCCTGATGGAGAAGTCGGAGCATGAACCAACGCCTGTTCAAAACGATGGCCGCGGCCCTTCTGTTGGGCGCGGCGATGGCGCCAGCCGCCCTCGCTCCGGCGGTGGCGGCCCCGGACGGGGCCGCCGGCACGGAGTGGAGCTATTTCGGCGGCGACCACAAATTCCAGCGCTATTCGCCGCTGTCGCAAATCAACGCCCGGAACATCGGCCGGGTGACGACGCTCTGGGTCCGGCCGTCGCTGGACAAGACGTTGCGCGACCGCTTCCCGGATCTTTCTCCGTCGAACTATATGCGCGGCACGCCGGTCATGATCGGCGGCGTGCTTTATTCGCCGAACAGCATCGGTCTCGTCGAGGCGTTCGATGCGGCGACCGGCGCGACGCTATGGGTGCAGCAGCCCGTCAGCGCCGAAATGAAGGATGTCGCCGGCCAGAGCATCCGCGGAGTCGATGTCTGGCGTGATGGCGATTCGATGCGGATCCTGTCGGTGCGCGGCGAGTGGCTCTACGCGCTCGATTCCAGAGACGGCACCCCGATTCCGGGTTTCGGCGACGGCGGCCGGGTGTCGCTCAACCGCGATACGCCGGACAATATCCCGTTCAGCGGCCTGAACGGTCCGCTGGTCGTCGGCGACGTGATCGTCATCGGCGGCGGCGGTGGTGGCCGTGGCGCCGGCGACGGCGGCCGGGTGAAGGAAGCCAAACCGGACGATATTCGCGGCTACGATGTCCGCACCGGGAAGTTGCTGTGGACCTTCCACATTCTGCCGCAAAAGGGGCAGAAGGGCGGCGAAACCTGGGGCGGCGATTCCGCCAGCTATAGCGGGCATATGTCTGCCTGGGCGCCGCTGAGCGCCGACGATGCCACCGGCCTCGTCTATATTCCGCTGACTTCGCCGACCAATCCCTATTACGGCGGCCACCGCGCCGGCGACAATCTCTACGCCAACAGCCTGCTGGTCCTGCACGCCGCAACCGGCGAATATGCCTGGCACTTCCAGATCGTCCACCACGATCTCTGGGACTATGACAATGCCTCGCCGCCGACGCTGGCCGATCTCAAGGTCGGCGGACGAACGGTGAAGGCGGTGATCCAGCCCAACAAGACCGGCTATATCTTCGTGTTCGACCGCGTGACCGGCAAGCCGGTGTGGCCGATCGAAGAACGCCCGGTGCCGCAATCCGACATTCCGGGCGAGCGCAGCTCTCCCACCCAGCCGTTCCCGACGAAGCCGGAACCGTTCGACCAGATCGGACTGGCCGACGACCAGTTGATCGACTTCACGCCGGAACTGAAGGCGGAAGCGATGCGTATCCGCGACCGCTATGTCCACGGCCCGTTGTTCACGCCGCCAACCATCAACAGCAAGGACCGGCCCGGAACCAAGGGCACGATCCTGTTGCCGGGCGACTGGGGCACGGGCAACTGGAACACCAACGCCTTCGACCCGGAAACCGGCCGTTTCTACGCAGTGTCGATGTCCCTTCCGGCCGTGATCGGCATGGTGAAGAACGATGGAACCGACCCGAAGACGACCATCGACTATTATGAAGACAACGCCATTCCCGACGAGCAGAGGGTCCGCAACCCCTATGCGTTCGGACCGAACGACGACCT
>CAYYGQ010000128.1:0-6343 GCA_964471485.1 uncultured Sandaracinobacter sp.
TGGGCAGGATCGGGGCGGAATGGATCGGGGCGGGCAGGATCGGGGCGGAATGGGCAGACCGGGCGAGCAGCAGCGCTCGGGCGGCCGGCCGTTCCGGGCGACGAGGCGCAAGCCGTGAAGCGACTGACGCCCCTCGTGCTGCTGCTGGCGGCGGGGGCGGCGGCGGCGGCGCAGCCCGGCTCTCCCCGGCTTGCCTTCGGGGCAGAGGGGCGGGCCGGTTCGGCCAGCCTCGGCTGCGAGGATGGCCGGGCCACGCTTTCGCTGTGGCTGCGGAAGCCCCCGAAAGGCGTCGAAGAGGGCGAATTCACCACCATGGTGCGCTTCTTTCAGAGCAGGCGCAGCATCGCCATCGAAGCGCGCGGCCTGGCCGTGGCCAACGCCCCTCCTCGGCTCGATGTGGCCATCGCCGATGCGGCGGCCTTTCTTGCAGGCGTGACAGCGAACGGCCGCCTGGTCGCGGTCAGCTACGCCGGCCGCACCATCCAGCCGCTGCCCGACGCCGACCAACGGGCCGGATTTCTGCAAGCCTGTTCCCCGGCCCGCCCCTGATGTGATCGCGGCCAGATAGCGGCTGGATAGCAACTGGGCGCGGCGCGCAGTTCCATGCCGCCACGCTGCAATCCTGTCGTTGCCAGCGGCCCGAGACCGAAGTTCCGTCGACGCCTACCTCGCTGTGGAACGAACTGCGGATTCGGATCGCTGGCCGGCTGCCGGCCATCCCCGTTTCCGACCGATGTTCCGGGAAATGGCGCTGCCGGCAAGAAGCCGAACGGGCGCTGGGCGATGCTCTTTCGGGCCTGGAACGGCAGCTTGTGCACAGAAGCTTGTGGCCGGCCCGCCGGCGGCGGCGCCGAAGGCGCCAGACCGCCGCCGCCGTGCGCGCGACAAAACGCCCGCGGCAGCCCCCACGACAGCGCGCCGGCAAAGGCTTTGCCGCAGTCGTTTATCCGGCGTTTATCCGGTTTGACACTTGCCGAATCTCCATCTACAGCCCCTCCCTCTTTGCTATTGCAATCTATTATCATTCGCATGGCATCCAGGGAGTTCCACATGCATACTGCCTCGTTCCGACGTTCGCTCGCCAGCTTCGCCGCCTCTGCCGCAGTCACTGTCTTTTCCGCCCTGCCGGCCGCGGCGTCCGGTGCTGATGCCGCTGAGGCCGCTGAGGCCGCTGATGCCGCCGAGGCTCTCGCAGACGCGGCGGCGGCAAACATCATCGTCGTCACCGCCGCCGGTTTCGAACAGCGGATCGAGCAGGCGCCCGCCTCCATCAGCGTCGTCCCGCGCACGGAATTGCAGGAAAGCCGCTACCAGAGCCTGGCCGAAGCGCTGACCGACATCGAGGGGGTCGATGTCGGCGCCAGCGCCGGCAAGACCGGCGGCCTCAACATTTCCATCCGCGGCATGCCCAGCGACTATACGCTGGTGCTGGTGGACGGGCGCCGCCAGAACGCCGCCGGCAACGTCACCCCCAACGGCTTCGGCGAAACCTCATCCAGCTTCATGCCGCCGATGTCGGCGATCGAGCGGATCGAAGTGGTGCGCGGCCCCGTCTCCACCCTCTACGGCTCGGACGCCATGGGCGGCGTGGTCAACATCATCACCCGCAAGGTCGCCGACCGCTGGTCCGGCTCGCTCGCCGCCGACGCCACCGTGCAGATGGACCGCGACTTCGGCAACATCTACAGCGGCAACAGCTATCTTCAGGGTCCGCTGGTGTCCGGCCTGCTCGGCCTTGCGCTCCGGGGCGACTATTCCAGGCGCTCGGCCTCGTCCCTCGTCTACGAAAACGCCGCTGGCGAACAGGTGGCCGTCAGCCAGCGCGGGCCAAGCCCGGTCGGCAACCGCATCTGGGGCGTGGGCGGCCGCCTCGACCTGACCCCCCACCCCGATCACGACCTCTATGTCGACGCCAGCCTCAACCGCCAGTGGTACGACAACAGCAAGGGCCAGCTCGGCACGCTCGGCATCAGCGGCTATGCCGCGGAGCAGCGCTTCGACCAGCAGGAATATGTGCTGGCCCACAACTGGCGGCTGCCGTTCGGCGAGTGGCAGAACACGCTTTCCCGCGCCAGCCGCGAAACCATCGGCCGCATCCTGCCAAGCGACGTGCCCGGCGGCGGCATGGCCGGAGACCCGCGCACCCTCGAAGCCACCAACACCATCCTCGACAGCAAGCTGGCGGCGGCCGCCGCCAACCACATCTTCACCGTCGGCGGCCAATATTGGTGGGCGAAAATGGTCGACGGCGTGGCGCCCGCTCCCTACCGGCACCGCCAGTGGGCGGTGTTCGCCGAGGACGAGTGGCGAATCATCGACAATTTCGCCCTGACCGGCGGCGTCCGCTACGATCACCATTCGATCTTCGGCGGCCATGTTTCGCCGCGCGGCTATGCGGTCTGGAACGCCACCGAGCAATTCACCATCAAGGGCGGCATCAGCCAGGGCTTCAAGACCCCCAGGCTGGACCAGATCGCGCCCGGAATCACCGGCTTCACCGGCCAGGGCACCCGTCCCACCATCGGCACGCCGACGCTGAAGCCGGAAACCAGCACCTCCTACGAAGCCTCGATCAATTTCGACAGCCGCACCGGCTTCCGCGCCAATGCCGGCTTCTTCCACAACAGCTTCAGCGACAAGATCGCCACCGGCGTGCCGCTCAACAACTGCTCCTTCGCCTTGACGCGCGACGAATATGATGCCGGCATCGAGGCGCTGCCCGGTTGCGCCGATTATGGTTTCTGGCCGGCCGTGGAAACATTCGGCCAGACGGTGAACATCGACAAGGCGGTGACCAAGGGAATCGAGGCGTCGCTGCGCTGGGAGGCAATCGACGGGCTGGCGCTTTCCGCCAACTACACGCTGACCGATTCCAAGGTGAAAAGCGGCTCCGACGTCGGCCAGCCGCTTTACAATACGCCGCGCCACATGGTGAATGGCGCCATCCGCTGGGCGGCGAGCGACGCGCTCAACCTCTGGCTGCGCGGCGAATATCGCAGCAGCCGCTTTCGCTCCGAAGACAGCGCCACCAGCCGCGCCAAGGCCACCTGGGGTGATTATCGCAGCTATTCGCTGTTCCATCTGGGCGGCAATTTCCGCGTCGACGACAATCTCCGCCTCGGCCTCACCGTCTACAATCTGTTCAACAAGGATTTCGTCACCTACGGCGCCTATGTCAGCAACGTGAACACCGGGGCGGTTTCCTACACCAACCTCTACGCCAACAATCAGGAACCGCGCCGCCTGTGGCTGAACGCGAACCTGGATTTCTAGCGCATGGCCCTTGGCCCCGTTCGAAGGAAAACATTCGAACGGGGCCATGGGGAAAAATCGACGGTTAGCCGTCAGGGCGACGGTTCGAGCGCAATCCAGGCCACCGCCCCAAGCCACGTTCCAGCCCGTAAAAGCCAAGCTGCGACGATGACGACGAAATGGTGTCGGGTAGGCGCCCTCCACCTACATCGACAATCCGACCATCGACACCGAGCGTTACGCCCGGTCGATCATCGCCTCGTCCGGCGGCGACCGGGCGCTGGCGGAAGCATGGCTGAACAATAACTGGAATGATCTTGCCGGGGCGTTCTTCGCGGATGTGTTCGGCGACCATCTCATCCCCGCCCGCAAGACGCCGGAGGGGCTGGTGCTGGCGAGCGAAGTCCGGGCGCACATCAAGGCGATGAAGCAGCCCGCCGCGCGGGGCAAGTTCGTTCTGGATGCGGTGGAGGCGGGCGACCTACCCACGGCCGCCGCCGTGCTTCATGCCCCGCCCTTCCTCTCTGGGCTTGATACCGGCACCCATGCCCTCGTCCGTTTGCGGGCGGCAGCAAGGTTCGCCCCGGTCGATAGCGGCCAGCTTGAGGCGACGGAAGTGGCCATCGCCCATGTCACGGCGGCGGGCAGCGCCACTACCCGGCGTTTCGGGGATGTGCTGGCGCTGCGGACCACCCCCGCCGTGAAGGCAGCGCAGTCGCTCAAGGCCCTGTCGGGGGCGGGCGCGTGACGCTCACCGTTGCCGCCGCCAACCGCATCGCCCGCGCAGCGGCAGAGCGGCGCACCCAGGGTAAGCACCACACCCTCAGCGCAAACAGCGGGGCCGTGCCGCGCCACCAGCGCCCCGAGCCGACGCAATCGCCAAGGTCGACCAGAGCTTCCAAGGAATGGATCGTGTCGTCGCCTGCTGCAAGGCCTTGCTGGCCCGGGCCGGCTGCTGGTGCTGAACTGCGCCGGCGGCAAGCGTTCGGCCCTTGCGCTCGACAAGTGCGCGGCGGCATCGAGCCATGCCAACATGCATCTGACTGGCGGGTTCATCGCCTGGCAGCAGCCAGGCAGGTCGACCGAACCGCTACTTCGCGCTTCGGCGGACGGACGAAAAACAGCGCACGGACCGGGTCAGGGTTACCCATAATCATATTTTGTTCGAAATTGGACAGATTTATAAATATATTTAATCCAAAATGGTTTTTTGGTTAAAAACGCAGAAAAAATCTGAACCATTATATCCCTTCCTTCGCACGAATCGCGAAGTCCTGCCGAAAGCGCCACAGGCGTCGGCCTCGGAAAATCGCCATCTTGCGCCGGATTGTCGCAGGATGCATGTAACCCGCCATGTCCGAGCTTCCTCCAGATCGTGAAGGCTGGCGCCTGCTGCTGGCGCGCGTAACGCGGCGAACGCGCAGGCCGGACCTGGCCGAAGATCTGCTGCACAGCGCCTATATCAAACTGCAGATCTATCGCCGCCAGAACCGCGTCGACAATCCGTCCGCCTTTCTGGTGCGGGTGGCGGTCAACCAGATGATCGACGAATACCGCCGCGACCAGGGGCGCACCGATCCGCAGGCGTCGGAACGACTGTTCGACCTGCAAGACCTACAGCCGCCGCAAGACGAAGTCATCGCCGCCCGGCAACGCCTGGCCCATGCGCAGCGCGGCATCGCCGCGCTGACGCCGAGGACACGCGAGATTTTCCTGATGCACCGCCTCGAAGGCATGAAATATCGCGAGATCGCCGCACAGCTGCAGATTTCCACCAGCGCCGTCGAAAAGCATATCGCCAAGGCTGCCCTGTTCCTGGCGGACTGGATGGAAGACTGCTGATGGAAGAGCAGTTTCCAACACTTCCGGCCTCGGCCAAGGCCGAAGCCGCCGTCTGGATCGCCCGACTGCATTCGGACAAACGGACCCGCGACGACGAGCTTGGGCTGCAGGCATGGCTTGCCGAAGACGAAGCCAACCGCTCGGCCTTCGCGCAGCTGACGCAGACCTGGGAAGAAATCGGCGGCGGCCTGCGACGGCAGCGGGCGACTTCCTGGAGCAGGCGCCGGATCCTGGCCGGCGGCGGTGGGGTCGCGGCGGCGGTGGCGCTCGGCGGCGCACTTATCATGGCAAGCTGGCCGGGCAAAAGCTACGCTACCGCCATCGGCGAGCAGCGGCGCATCACCCTTGAAGACGGCTCGACCGTCCTCCTCGACACCGACACGCGCATCCACGCCTCGATCGGCCGCAAATTCCGCCAGATCCGCCTCGAACAGGGGCGTTCGCATTTCGAGGTGGCGTCCGACCCGCTGCGGCCGTTCATCGTCAGCGCTGCCCACCGCCGCGTGGTGGCCATCGGCACCGCCTTCGATGTGTCGGTGCTGGAGAATAATCTGTCGGTGGTGCTGATCGAAGGCCGGGCCGGCGTTGGCGATGCGGGAAACCCCGCCGGCGACCTGCGGATGATGCGCCCCGGCGACCGCCTCACCATTGCAAGCGGCTCGATCGAACGGCTGGACCGGCCGCGCCTGGACATCGCCACCGCCTGGCAAAGCGGCAAAGCGGTGTTCGACAACGAGCCGCTGCAAAGCGCGGTGGCCGAAATCAACCGCTATGGCCGCCGCCCCATTTTCCTGCAGGACGCCGCCCTCGGCCGGCAGCCGATCAGCGGCACCTATGCGACCGGCGACGCCGCCGCCTTCGCGCGCTCGGTGGCGCTGCTGCTGGATGCGAGCGTGGTGGTGGAATCCGACCGGATCCTGTTGCGCGAGCAGCAATCGTGAACCTGTTCGCGTAAAACTATTCACCGGCGCCTGCTGAGGTAAACCGCGCCGAGATCGTCCTATCCCCAACAGCAACAAACTGCCTCGAGCAGTCCCATAGGGGGGAAGACATGCGAATTCGATTGAAGGCCGCCGTTGCCTACACTGCAATCGCCGTCGCCATGGCGACAGCCGTTCCGGCCGCCGCCGATTCCGGGCAGATCAGCATTCCAGCGCACTCGGTGGCGGATGCGCTGCAACTGCTGGCGCGGCAAACCGGGGTCAACATCCTCTTCACCCCTTCGTCGGTCGATTCGCTGGACGCGAAG
>CAYYGQ010000129.1:0-6336 GCA_964471485.1 uncultured Sandaracinobacter sp.
CCGGGCACGCCCGGCACATTGTCGACGCTGTCGCCCATCAGCGCCAGCACATCGCCAAGGAGCGCCGGCGGCACCCCCCATTTCGCTTCCACATCGGCTTCAAGGAAGCGCTTCCCCTGCATGGTATCAAGCAGCGACAGGCCCGGCCGCACCAGTTGCATCAGATCCTTGTCGGAACTGACGATGGTGACGTGCATCCCCGCCGCCATCCCGGCCTCGGCGTAGGAAGCGATCAGGTCGTCGGCCTCGTAATCGGCGCGCTCGATGCAGGGCACGCCAAGCGCCTGCACGGCGTCGCGGATCAGCGGGAATTGCGGCACCAGATCCTCGGGCGGATCGGGGCGGTTGGCCTTGTAGGCGGGGTAGAGGTCGTTCCGGAAGCTTTTGCGCCCGGCGTCCAGCACCACGGCCAGATAATCGTCCTCGGGCGATTTTCTGGCTGCCTCGATCAGGGTCCACAGCATCGAGGTGAAGCCGAACACGGCGCCGACCGGCGTTCCTTCCGGGTCGGTCAGCGGCGGCAGGCGGTGGTAGGCGCGGAAGATGAAGCCCGAGCCGTCGATCAGGGTCAGATGCGGGGGATTGGAGACCATGCCGCACCCCTAGACCAGCCGGCGCCATCCCGCCACATCCGCGTCACTGGTGGGTGTCGATCTCCAGTTCGCGGATCATGTCGTAAAGCGTCGGCCGGCTGATCGAAAGCAGCCGCGCCGCGCCGCTGATGCTGCCGTCGGCGGCGGTCAGCGCGGCGGTGATGGCGCGGCGGTCGGAGAGGATGCGCGATTCCCGCAGCGTCTGCACCTGCGCCTCGGCGGTGTCGGCAAGATCGAGGTCGGCCGCCGTGATCAACTGTTCGTTCGCCATGATGACGGCGCGGCGGACGCGGTTTTCCAGCTCGCGGACGTTGCCTGGCCAGTTGTGCAGGTTGATGGCGGCCAGCGCTCCGGGGCCGAAGCGCAACTGGCCGCCGCCGGGGCGGTCGGCCAGGAATTTCTTCAGGAAATGGTTGGCCAGCAGCGCGGCGTCGCCCTCGCGCTCGGCAAGCGGCGGGATGGCGACCGTCACTTCGGCGATGCGGTAATAGAGATCCTCGCGGAAACTGCCCTCGGCGATCATCTGCTTCAGGTTGCGGTGCGTCGCGCAGACGATGCGGGTGTTGATCGGAATGGGCTTGCGGCCGCCGATGCGCTCGATCACCCGCTCCTGGATGAAGCGCAGCAATTTCACCTGAAGCGAAAGGGCGATGTCGCCCACTTCGTCCAGGAACAGCGTGCCGCCCTCGGCCAGCTCGATCTTGCCGGGCGTGGTGCGGACGGCGCCGGTGAAGGCGCCGCGTTCGTAGCCGAACAGTTCCGCTTCCAGCAGATTCTCGGGGATGGCGCCGCAGTTGATGGCGATGAACGGCCCGTCCGGGTGGCGGCTGGCGGCGTGAAGGCCGCGCGCCAGCACTTCCTTCCCAGTGCCGGACGCCCCCAGCAGCAGCACCGACACTTCGGTCGGCGCCACGCGCTCGACCATGGCCGACACTTTCAGCATCTCGGGCGCGCCGGTGACGAGATCGGCGAGCGGCGTGGCGGTGGCAAGGACGGCAAGGCGGCGGTTTTCCGCCTCCAGGCCGGCGACATGGAAGGCGCGGCCGACGATGAAGCCCAGTTCGTCGATGTCGATCGGCTTCATGTAGAAATCGAAGGCGCCAAGGGCGATCGCCTGCCGGGCGTTGCCGCGGGCGCCATGGCCAGAGGCGACGATCACCCGGGTGTTGGGCGCCGTCGCCATGATTTCCTCCAGCAGCGCAAAGCCTTCGGACGTGCCGTCGGCGTCTGGCGGCAGGCCGAGGTCGAGCGTCACCACCGCCGGATGATGTTCGCGCAACAGTTCAAGCGCCTGGTCGCGGTCGCCGGCGATCAGCACTTCATAATCCTCATAGGCCCAGCGCAACTGGCGTTGCAGTCCGGGATCGTCCTCGACGACGAGAAGGGCCGGTTTCGGGTCGGTCATGGTTGCTCGGTCCTGTCGTGCGGCTTGCCGCCGCTCTCTTCGACGGCGGCAAGCTGAATGGTGAAGACGCTGCCCTTGCCGGGCGTGCTGTCGACGGCGAGGCGGCCGCCATGGGCGCGGACGATTTCGCGGGCTTCGAAGACGCCGATACCAAAGCCGTCCGCCTTCGTCGAACGAAAGGGGCGGAACAGGCCGTCGCGGATGAAATCGGCCGACATGCCATGGCCGTGGTCGATGATGCGGATGCGCCATTCGCTCTCGTGCCGTTCCAGCGTCAGCCGGATCGGCGCATGGGCCTCGCTGGCGTCGATGGCGTTCTGGGTCAGATGGGTCAGCATCGCTTCAAGGCGCGAACGGTCGCCACGAACGAACGCCCCCGACGCCGGACCCTCCACCCTAAGCTCGGCGTGCTGGCGGCGAAGCGCCGCCCCCACCACCGACAGCAGATGCGCCACATCGACCTCGCTTTCGCCGTCGCCCATGACGGCGCTGGCGGCGCCCTGCTCGTGGCGCATCAGCTTCAGCAGGTCGGTCATCTTGGCGACGCTGCTGTTAAGCGTGGCGATCATGTCGGCGCGAAATTCCGGGTTGTCGGCGTGGCGCTCGGCGTTGCGGGCGACGAGGCCAAGCTGGCTCACCACATTCTTCACATCGTGCATGACGAAGGCGAAGCGGCGGTTGTATTCGTCGAAGTTGCGCGCTTCATCCAGCCGCGCCTGCGTTTCCGCCTCGGCGAGATAGGAAGCGCCCTGGCGGCCAAGCGTCCGCAGCAGGTCGAAATCCTCCCAGTTGAGATCGCGCGCGGCCAGGCTGCGCTGCAACAGCAGGATCGAGATCAGTTCGTCGCGGTGAACGAGCGGGATGCCAAGCCAGATCGAGCGGTCCACCGCCCATTCGGGCAGCAGCAGGCCGTCGTGGCTGTCGTTGGCGCCGTCGCGCAACTGGTCGAATTCGACGATGCGGCCGCTGTCGCGAAAAAAGCCGGCAATGGGCGCGTTGGCGGCGATGACCGGCACCGCCAGTTCCGGCCAGCCCCAGCGCTCGCTTTGTTCGAAATCGCCCTGGTCCGTCCGTTCCAGCAGCACGCCGCCGGGGCTGTCGAACACCGCCGCCACCGCCTCGATCAGCCGTTCGCGAAACGGCGCCCGCCCGCCAACACCGGAGCCGGCATCAAGCCCGGTGTCGATCTTGTCGATGAAGCGAAGCCATTCCACCCGGTAATCGTGGCGATAGCGATAGAAATTGCGGGCGATCCGCACCTTCAGTTCGGCGCGGAAACGCGGGCTCAGCACCACCAGCGCCCCGGCGATCGCCGCCGCCGCCAGAAACAGCATTTGCAACAGGATGCCCCAGTCGCCGCCGGTGATCTTCAGACCATAGGCGGCAAGCGACATGGCGATCAGATAGACGCCGATCATCGAGAAGCTGACGGTCTGGAAAGCGGCGACGCGCGACAGCTGGATGCGCCCGCCCTCTTCCTGGCGCAGGGCGAAATACAGCAGCGGCGCCGCCAGCGCGTTGACGGCGCCACGCATCTCGACGAGCGTCAGGTTGAGGCGGCCGAACAGGAACTGCAAGGTATAGAGATTGAGGTCATAGGCGAAAATGACGGCCAGCCCCACCGCCAGCATCCGAAACGACAGGCCGCCGTCGTTGCCGCTGTTCACATAGAGATTGTGCAGCAGCACCAGCCCCGACACCGCCATCACCAGCCGGGTCGACACGAACAACAGCGCCCCCGACGGCAGCGACGCCAGCGACCGCATGTCGGTTCCGAACTGGAAAAGAATGCCGAGCGCCATCTGCAACGCCACGACAAAGCCGAGGGCAACGGCAATGGCGAAACTGTGCTGCGGATTGGAAACAAGGCCAAGCGAGCGCCGCTGCAACAGCAGCAGCATCCCCACCCAGGCGGCCGTCCGCAGCGTTTCAAGGCGCGACACCCAGGGAAAGCCGACAAGACCATAATGGCCGGCCAGCACTTCGCCCACCGCCCAGATGGCGGTCAGAAGCGAGGCCAGCGCCGCCGCCAGACGCACCCCGGTCGACGAGCGCTGCCAAAGCAGCGCCACCCCGAGAAGGGCGAACGCGAGCGCCGCCACGCCATGGCTGAGCTGGCCGATATTCTCCATCGGCGCGTTTCTAGCCGATCCGGCCTATGGAGACGAGTGGGCGGCGCATGCTGGGGAACACGGCCCGGAAGTGGAAAAATCTAGCGGCCCTGCATGTTGCTGTGGCCGGCCGGCAGGCGGATCTCCAGATGGTCCAGTTCGTCCGTCAGTTCGATCTGGCAGGAAAGCCGCGAGGTCGGGCCGACGTGGAGGGTGAAGTCCAGCATGTCCTCCTCGTGCTCGGAGGGCGGCGGCAGTTTTTTCAAATCGGCCTCGGCCACCTGCACATGGCAGGTGGAGCAGGCCATCGCCCCCTCGCAGGTGCCTTCCAGCGGCAGCCCGAGCGCCTGGCAAACCGAGAGCAGGGTTTCACCAGGGCCGGCATCGGTCTCGACGGCGAGGCTGCCGTCAGGATTCAGGACGCGGATATGGGTCATGGGTTCGGGGCAAGGCGCGCCACCACGCCGACAAGCTGTTGCAGGGCATCGGAAAACATGTCCTTGCTCATGGAATCGTTCCAGCCAAGGCGCAAGGTCTGTTTCGCCAGCGCGTCGGAAAGTCCGATCGCCTCCAGCACATGGCTGGGCTTGCCGCTGCCCGAGGAGCAGGCCGACCCGGTGCTCAAGGCCAGCCCCGGCAACGCCGAAATCAGCCGCGACGAATCGACGCCTGGAAAGGTGACGGACAGATTGCCCGGCCAGCGGCTTTCCCCCCGGGGGTCGGGGCCGTTCACCCGGTGCGGCACCGCGGCCAGGATGGCAAGCGCCACCGCCATCAAGGCCCGCGCGTGGCGCGCCGTCGCTTCCGGGGTGGCAGCGCTGGCCGCCGCCCCGAAGCCGGCCGCCAACGCCGGCGCCTGTGTCCCCGAGCGGATCTTCCCCTCCTGATAGCCGCCATCCATCTGCGGCGACAGCTTCGTCCCCGGCGCCACATAAAGCGCGCCAATGCCCTTCGGGCCGCCGATCTTGTGGGCGGAAAGCGAGATGAGGTCGGCCCCGGAATCCGCAAGACCAAGCTTGCCGAAGGCCTGCGCGGCGTCGCTATGAAACAACGCGCCATATTGGTGCGCCAGCGCCGCCATCCGCGCGATCGGCCAGATGCTGCCGATTTCGTTGTTCACCCACATCGCCGACACCAGCGCCACATCGCCGCCGGCAAGCGCTTCCGCAAAGGCGGCAAGGTCGGGCATGCCGTCGGCCAGAACCGGCAGGATGGCGACGGGCCGGCCAAGCCGCCCGAGATGGAGGGCGGATTGCAGCACGCAGCTATGTTCGGTGGCAAAGGTGACGAGGCGGCCGCGCTTCGCCGCCGCCCCCTCCATCGCGCCTTTCAGCGCCAGATTATTGGCCTCGGTCGCCCCGGAGGTGAACACCACGGTCTCGGCCGGCACCCCCAGCAGCGCCGCCACCTGCATCCGCGCCACTTCCAGCACCGCTTTCGCCTGCCTTCCGCCCCGATGCGCGCTGTGCGGGTTCCAGTGCCGGCCTTCCAGAAGCGGCCACATGGCGGCCAGCGCTTCGGGGCGAAGCGGGCTGGTCGCCTGGGCGTCGAGGTCGATCGGTTCAGGCGGCACGGCGCGCCCGCTTCAGCAATTGCTCGAAACTTTGCAGGAACCGCCCGATGTCGTCCGCCGTCGTCGTCCAGCCGGTAGAAACACGCAGCGACTGCGCGGCGGCGTCATGCAGCCCCATCGCCTCCAGCACCGGCGAGGCTTTCAAGGTGCCCGACGAACAGGCCGAACCCTGGCTGACGGCCACCCCGGCCATATCGAGCTGCATCAACTGGGTGGAGGCCGGAAGGCCGGGCGTGTGGATGCTGGAAATGCTGGGAAGGCGCTCGCTTGCGGCGCCGTTGATGCGGGCGCCAAGCGCGACTACGCGCCCCTCCAGCCGGTCGCGCCATTCAAGGGCGCGGGCCGGGAAACCCCGGTCATAGGCCCGCAAGGCCGCCGCCCAGCCGATGATCCCCAGCAGATTTTCCGTGCCGCCGCGAAAGCCCCGTTCCTGCCCGCCGCCCTTCTGGATGGCGCCGAAACCGTCCTTGCAGCGAACGACAAGGGCGCCGATGCCGGCCGGCCCGCCCAGCTTGTGGCCGGAAAGGGCGATGAAGTCGGCCGGCGGCAACGGCCGCTTCCCGGCCGACTGCACGCAATCGGCGACCAGGCGGCCGCCGGCGCGATGAACGATCCCGGCGATGCCTGCCAGATCCTGCACCACGCCGGTTTCGT
>CAYYGQ010000130.1:0-6237 GCA_964471485.1 uncultured Sandaracinobacter sp.
CGATACGAGGTTTTTTCGTAACCGAAGAAAATGTCGGTGCCGAGCACTGAGTTCAGGTCGGGCAGATTCTTGCTGATCTTCAGGTCCATCGAGCGCGGCCGCTGGTCGCGGATGCGCCGCCGTTCCCCGGTCACCGGATCGGTCACGCTGGAATTGCGCTGGCTCAGCTTCAGCCGCACTTCGCCGCCGGGGATCGACAGCCGGTCGGTCGGCAGTGTCAGTTCCAGCGTCACCTGGTTGCGCCAGCCGTCGCCGATGTTGCCCGGCGCATCGAAGCGGTTGTCGATGGGAATGAAGCCGAGCACGTCGTTCAGGAACTCATGCTCGTAGGTGAGGGTGAGCGCGCCCCTGCCCCAGAAGCGCTGTTCGATCGCCAACTGCGTGAGCCAGGCGGTTTCGGGCACCAGATCGGGGTTGCCGGCGTTGGTGACGCCCGGCTCGGTGGAGACGCTGGCGGCGAAATCCCTGAAATCGAGCTGGCCGACCGTGCGCTCGCCGCGAAAGCGGATCTGCATCCGCTCGATCGGGTCGAGCGTCAGGTTGAGGCGCGGCTTCAGATATTGCAACCGCTTCTCGTTCGAGGCGTCGCCCGACTGCGAGATGGTGGAGCTTTCCCAGCCGGTGCCGAACTCGATGCTGATGGTCGGCGTCGCCTGCCAGCGTGCCGACGCGTCGAGGTTGCCGCGCGTTTCGGCGACATGGATGTTGGCCGAGGGCAGCACCACGGGGATGCCGTCCCGCGTCAGCCTTGAATCGGCGTCCAGCGTGTTGCGGCTGCCTTCGGCGCTGCCTTCGAATGTCAGCGTCGGGGTGGCCGGCCAGGTGGCGGAAAGGCGGGCGATGGCCTCGCGCGACAGATTATTCTCTCTGGCGTGCTGGTCGGCGCCGCGAATATCGGACGTGCTGTCTTTCTTCTTGCGCTCGGCGCGCCTCAGCAGCATGGCGCGGGCGATGAGATTGGACGGGAAGCGGTATTCATAGCCGAGGCTGAATTCGCCCTGGTTGCCGCGACTGTCGGTGTTCCAGGTCTCGTCGTTGGCCGCCAGCAGCGCGCGCAGCAATTCGTCGCGGTCTTCGGTTTCGCGCTCGCCGCTGGCGTCCAGACGCAGCAGATGGTCGCCGTCGGCATATTCGATGCCGAGATTGCCGTCGAGGCGCCGTTTCGTCGCCAGAATGTCGAACGGCGCATATTGGCGCGCGCCGGTCAGCAGATTGTGGCGGACGATGTCGCCGGTGCCGCTGTCGTCCTGTTCGCGTTCCTCGCGGTAGTTGATGGCGCCGCCGACCGACCAGTTGCCCCAGCTTCTGGTCAGTTCGAGGGAGGGGATCTGCGCCGGGCGGTGGTCGGTGTAGATTTTGGTCCACAGGCGGACGGTCGCCTCGGTATAGCCGCCGGGCTTGCGGATGACGTTGGCCACCATCGGCTGGCCCTGCATGTCGATGCCGGGGGCGCCGCCGCGGATGAGGTCGATGCGCTCGATCGCCTGCAACGGCAGGCGGCGCAGGATGTCGCCCAGGCTCAAGGACTTGCCGGTCGGCCGCGAACCGTCGATCAGCACGTTCCCGGCCGATCCGGCGGCGCCGCGAACATTGCTTTCGCCTTCGTTGTAGCTGAAGCCGGGCAGGCGGTTCAGCATGTCGACGACGGTGTTGGGGCGGAATTCGGCGAAATACTCGGGCGCGAACGACAGGATCTCGCCATTGGCGCTGCTGACTTCGACGGTTTGCGCCATGGCCTGGCTGGCGGTCTGGCTGGCGGCCATGACGGCGCCAAAGGCCGGCACGGCTATGGCGGCTGCCAGTCGTCGGGCAAGTCGATGCGCGTTCATTCCCTTGGTTCCTTCATCCTCGACCTTGTGCCGGCCGATGTTTCTCCGGGACCGCCGCGTTCGCCTCTCCCCCGAAAATATATTGCTACTATAGCAAGATCGAGCGCTTGCGCAATCGCCGCCATTTTCCCAAACCTCGGTATTCGCGGGGCAGCGGCCGGCCGCTTCGCCGGGCGGCCGCCGGCCGCATAGCCGCTGGCAGAAGCCGAAAGGAAGCGTCATGGAGTATCGGAATATCCTCTGGGCCGAAGCGGATGGCGTGGCCACGCTCACCCTCAACCGCCCGGAGCATCTGAACAGCCTCGACACCGCGACGATGGATGAAATGCTGCACGCCGTCGATCGCATCCGCGACGGCCAGTCGACGGCGCGCTGCCTGGTGCTGACGGGCGCCGGGCGCGGCTTTTCCTCGGGCGCCGATCTTGGCGCCAGCGGCGCCGTCGGCGTCGCCGCGGCGGCGGGCGCGGGCGGCCCGGTCGATGTCGGCCGGGTGCTGGAAACCCATTTCAACATTCTGCTGGAACGGCTGTTCGCGCTGCCGGTCCCGCTGGTGACGGCGGTGAACGGCCCGGCGGCCGGCGCCGGCTGTTCCTATGCGCTGGCCGGCGACATCATCGTCGCCGCCCGCTCCAGCTATTTCCTTCAGGCGTTCGTCAATATCGGCCTGGTGCCGGATGTCGGCTCCACCTGGATGCTGCCGCGCATGGTCGGCCGGGTGCGCGCCAGCCGCATGATGCTGCTGGGCGAGAAGATCCCGGCCGACCAGGCCCATGAATGGGGCATGGTGACCGAAGTCGTCGACGATGCGGCGCTGATGGAGCGCGCCATGGAACTGGCGCGAACGCTTGCAAACGGCCCGACGAAGTCGCTGGCCCTGATCCGCCACGGCATCCGTGACTGCCTGGACAAGACGCTTTCCGAAGCGCTGCTGGTGGAGCGGCGCAACCAGATGCTGGCTGGCCGCACCGCCGATTTCGCCGAAGGAGTGACGGCGTTTCTGGAGAAACGGCCGGCAAGATTCACCGGGGCATGAGCCGCGAAGAGGCGGCCTCCGGCTTCGGCCTGGCAAGGGCCATCGCCAGCCCGGCCAGCGCCAGCAGCGAACCGAGGGCGCTGGACGGGGTCCAGGGGAAATCCTCGGCCACGGTGGAAATCGCCATGGCGAGGATCGGCACCAGAACGCCGGTCCAGGCCGCCTCGGCCGGGCCGATGCGGCGGATAAGGTCGAAATAGACGGCGAAGGCGACGGCGCCGGCCAGCAGCGCCAGATAGAAAAGCGCGATCCAGTAACGGGGATCGGGGTCGATGACGGGCGGCCCGGTCAGCAGCAAGCTCAGCGCCCCGTCCATGACGGCGCCCGCCAGCATCGACCAGGCAAGGCCGGCCAGCGGCGGGAAGCTGGTGGCGCGGGGCGTCGCCTGCAACACGTTGATGAAGCTGCTGCTGAGAACGGCGCCCGTCACCAGCAACAGCCCCAGCAGCGTGGTGGCGCGATCGGGACCGACCCGCAACTGCTGGGCGAACAGCATGGCGACCCCGGCGATGCCGAGAAGCGAACCGAGGACGAAGCGCCCGTTCGTGCGCCGTTTCAGGAAGATGCGGGCAAGGATGGCGTTCGGCACCATCATCACCGCAAAGGCGATGGCCGGGATAGCCGACGGCACATATTGCTCGGCGGAATAGACGAGATTGAAGTTGAGGACGAACTGGAAGAAACCGACGACAAGGAGGAACGGCCAGGCCTGTCGCGGCATGGCCAGCGGCTGGCCGCGAAGCGCGCACCAGCCGAGGAGGACAGAGCCGGCGATCAGGAAGCGGAAGGCGACCGACCAGCCGGGGCTGGTTACGCCGAGCTGGAACTTGATGGCGATCCAGGACAGCCCCCAGAACAGCACGACGACAAGGAACTGCAAGACGGGGCGAACCTGCATATGGCTCTTTCCGAAAAAACCGCTTTTTAGGCGCCGATCCGGCCGGGCGCCAGCGCATGGCTGCCCATCCGCTCGGCGGCTAGTCCGGCCCGAGGCTTCGCGCCCGGCGGATGGCGCGGCGGAATTCGCCCTCGCTGGCCGCGCCCCGCAGCAGCACCCGGCCGACGAGATGCCCCGGCGTGCCGCCAAGGCCAAGGGAAAAGGCGTGCACGGCGTTGCGGCTCAATTCGCCCTCGATGCGGCTTTGCTGCCGGCGCAGCGTTTCCTGAAGGACGGCGAGGTCGCCGCCGGCGGCCAGCAGCGCCCGCTCGGCGGCGGCACCGTCGGCGCGGCCGCCCCGCATCAAGGCCGAGTGCACCGGCAGATAAAGGCCCTGCGCGTCGGCGGCGATGGCGATTTTCGCCGCCGCCCGGCTGTCGTCGCCGAAGATCGGCCAGTCGAGAAAGCACAGCCTGGTGTCGCCGTCCGCTGTGGCGGCCGCCAGCATGTCGGGGTGGGCGCGCCGGCAGGCCGGGCAGTTGAAATCGGTGAAGACGATCAAGGTGACGGACCCCTGCCGGTTGCCGGCTTCGGGACCGGCGGCGGCGCGGGCGGCGCGCAGCACCGGGCTGTCGGCGGCCGCTTCGCCCACCGGCCGCAGGCGGCGGATGGCGGTGCCGCCAAGGGTCGCCGCCCCCAGCAGGCCGCCAAGCACCAGCCACTCGCGGCGCGACACCGATGGTGTATGCTTGGGACTGGTCATGATTGGCGGCCTGCTGGGGGCGACATGGAAGTTCGCCGTCGAATATAGCGGCGATCCGCTTTAGGGAACAGGGATGCGATTCGCCGCCTTTCCATTGCTGCCGCTGCTGGCCGCCTGCTCGCTTGCCGGCGGCTTCCCGTCGCTCGCCCCCCGGCCGGCGGAAACCCCGCGCGCGCTGGCGGCGCCTGGCGCCGGCGCCGCCCCAACCCTCTCGGACGACGAGCGGCGTAGCCTCGCCGCCGATCTTCTCCGCGAGGGCAAGGCGCTGGCCGACGCCCAGGCGGCCATCGCCGAGGCCGCCGCCACGCTCGACCGCGAACTGGCCCGGCCGGACGTTGCAAGGCGCGGCTCGGCCGCCTGGAGCGACGCGCAGATGCAATTGTCCAGGCTCGATGTGGCGCGGCTGCCGCTCGACGATCTCCGCGCCCGCCTGGCGCCGCTGCGGCTGCTGGTCGACAGCCTCGGCGCCGACGACCCCGACCGGCGGGCGGTGGAGCGGCTGGCCGGGGAAGCGGCCGAGGCAGCCATGGAAGCCCAGCGGACACTGGAGGCGGCCGGGCGCGTGCTGGGCGGTTAATCGTCCCTCGGCACGAAGTCGAGGGCGGTGCCGTTGATGCAGTAGCGCAGGCCGGTGGGCGGCGGGCCGTCGGGGAAGACATGGCCCATGTGGCTGCCGCAGCTGGCGCAATGCACTTCGGTGCGGGTCATGCCGTGGCTGTGGTCCGTGGTGGTGCCGAGCGCGCCTTCGACCGGCGTGTCGAAGCTTGGCCAGCCGGTGCCGCTTTCGAATTTGGTGCCGCTTTCGAACAGCGGATTGCCGCAGCCGGCGCAGCGGAAGCTGCCGGCGCGCTGTTCATGGAGATGGCCGCAGCTGCCCGGCCGCTCCGTCGCATGGCCGCGCATGATGGCATATTGTTCGGGGGAAAGGCGGGCGCGCCATTCGGCGTCCGTCAGGGTGAAGGGAAATGTGGCCATCGGCAAACTCCTTTCCCTGGACATTGTTGCTGTGGCGCCCGGCTTCAATGGGAAAGATCGTCGGCGAGGAAGGTTTCGACATCCGCAGGGTCGATGCCGCGGGCGACGAACGCCTTGCCGATGCCGCGCGCCAGAATGAAGGGCAGGCCGGCGGCCTCGCGCTTCTTGTCGTTCTGCATGTGGGCAACCAGCCTTGGCGCGGCGTCGGCGGCGATGCCCGCCTGCCGGGGCCGCGCCATCATCCCCAGCGAGCCGAGGTGCGCCGCCAGCCGTTCGGCGTCGTCGCTGGCGCAAAGGCCCCGCCTTGCCGAAAAGCGCAGCGCCTGCGCCAGGCCGATGCCGACGGCCTCGCCGTGCAGCAGCCGGCCGCCGAAGCCGGTTTCGGCTTCGAGGGCGTGGCCGAAGGTGTGGCCGAAGTTGAGGAGGGCGCGGAGGTCGCCGGTCTCGCGCTCGTCCTCGCCGACGATGGCGGCCTTGGCCTTGCAGCTGGCGGCGATGGCGTGGGCCAGGGCGTCCTGGTCGTGCGCCAGCAGGCGGGCGGCGTGCTCCTCGCACCAGAGGTAGAAGCCGGGGTCGGCGATCAGGCCATATTTGACGATTTCGGCGTAGCCGGCCTGCATTTCGCGCGCCGGCAGGGTTTCCAGCAGTTCGGGGTCGATGAAGACGGCGCGCGGCTGGTGGAAGGCGCCGACCAGATTCTTGCCGGCCCTGGTGTTGATTCCGGTCTTGCCGCCGACCGAACTGTCGACCATGGCCAGCA
>CAYYGQ010000131.1:0-6149 GCA_964471485.1 uncultured Sandaracinobacter sp.
GGAGGTGCTGCCGCGGATCGAGCCGCATCGCCTTCGCCACCAGCCCGGCGGTATCGTCCAGCAGGAATTGCAATTTCAACTGGGCATAGGCGCCAAAGGCGAAGCCGGCGTCGCGCGCCGCCTGCGTCTGGATCGACGAGCGCGCCCTGGCAAGCCGCTCCGCCGACAGCGCCCGCAGAAAGAAGCGTGCGCCGATGGCCCGCTCGATCGCCGCATCGACATCGGAGGCCATGGCGTCCGTCACCGCCCGCAGCCGTTCCGAACGGGCGGAGAGCGCCGAAATGGTGTCGAGGCTGTCGCGGATCGGCTGCTCGCGCGGGATGTCGGCCAGTGAACGGAAGATGGCGGTGAAAAAGCCGGGCGGGCGCCGCTCGAACAGGTCGCCGGGGCCGCCAAGGCCGGGCTTGGGGTCGATATAGACGAAGCGCCGGTCCACCTCGCGGTGCGCCGGGCGGCTGTGGATCGCCTCGATCGCCGGGCCGAACGGCGCGTTGTGCAGCACGCTGCCGTCGATCAGCAGCACTTCCTCGGGCGGACGGTCGCTGGCCAGATGCCGTTCGATAAAGCCGGCACGGTCGGGCCAGTCGCGCTCCTGCGCCGCCAGCATGCGGTCCACTTCGGCGATGGTCGCCGGCGGGAAGGCGCCGGGGAAACTCGCCGTCGCCCGCGCCGCCAGCAACAGCGCCGGGCGGGGGGCAACCGCATCGCGCGCCAGGATCTCGCACGTGCCCTGCCGCTCGGCGCGCGCCAGCACCAGTGTCTGCGGCGGGCTTTCAAAGGCGAACAGGCGGCGGTGCTCGGTTTCGGTGACGATGGGCGGCGAATGGATGGGCAAGTCGGTCTTCACGCCCCAATAATCGGTGACGGTGACGAACAGGCTGAACGGCAGCGCCGGCGGCACCAGCGGCGCCCCCCGCGGTCCGGTCTCCATCGCCTCCATCGCCTCGTCGATGAGGGCGGTCAGGCCGTCGCCGGAAAAGGGCGGCCGGAACCAGCGGCTGCGGACGAAATGCGCCAGCTTCAACGTCACCTCGGCGCGCGCTTCGGGAACGTCGACGGACGCCAGGCTCGACGACTGGCGCGCCGCCAGCCAGGCGATCGGCTCCTTGTAGAGACGGCCGAGCCGGCCGAGAAGGCCGGTCTTCGGCCGCGCCACCGGGTCGAGCATATTCTCGACATCGGCCTTTTCGAGCCACATGTCGGTCAGCGGCTCCAGGGTCTGGCCCAGGGTGAGCGCGTTCGACAGCAGGATGGCGTTCAGCCCGCCGGCGGAGGCGCCGGCGAGGATGTCGCAGATCACCACCAGGTCGGTGGTGCCGGCGATATGGCGCAGCAGTTCCTGCCAGATCGGCTCGGTATCGCCTTCGATCGCGCCGGCCGCCTTCCGCGCCTCGCTGGCCTTCAGCAGCTTCCACAATTCCTTGGTGACGCCGTGCATATAGACGGCGAGGCTGACTCCGCCATAGCAGACGAGGGCGAGGCGAAGCTCCTTTTCGCGGATCACCGGGTCTCCCTCCCGCCGGATGCCGTCAGAAATCCACCAGCACCTGGTCGGGTGGACGATGCCCGTCGGCAAAGGTTCGGATGTTGGCGATCACCTTTTCGCCCATGGCCTGCCGGCCCTCGAAGGTGGCCGACGCCATGTGCGGCAGCAGCACCACGTTCGGCAGCGCCAGCAGCTCGGCGCCGACATGCGCCCCTTTCTCGAACACATCGAGCGCGGCGCCGGCGATGCCGCCGGCGGCAAGCGCCGCGATCAGCGCCTCCTCGTCGATAAGCCGGCCGCGCGCCACATTGATCAGATAGCTGTGCTGCCGCATCCGGGCCAGGCGGTCGGCGTTGATGATGTGCCGCGTTTCCGCCGTCTCCGGGCAGTTGAGGCTGACGATATCCACCCGTTCCAGCATGGCGTCCAGCGTCGGCCACCAGGTCGCTTCGAGCGGCTCCTCCGCCGCCCGCGGCAGACGGTGGCGGTTGTGGTAATGGATCGAGAGGCCGAAGGCCCGCGCCCGCGCCGCCACCGCCTGGCCGATCCGCCCCATGCCGACGATTCCAAGCCGCTTGCCGCCGATCCGGTGGCCGAGCATCGAGGTTGGCGCCCAGCCCCGCCACTGCCCGGAACGGACCCGGCGCTCGCCTTCGGAAATCCGCCGCGGCACCGACAGGATCAGCGCCATGGCCAGGTCGGCGGTGTCCTCGGTCAGCACGCCGGGCGTGTTGGTGACGGTGATGCCCAGCGCCGTCGCCGCCGCAAGGTCGATATGGTCGTGGCCGGCGCCGAAATTGGCGATCAGCTTCAGCGCCGGCCCGGCCTTTTCCAGAAGCGCCGCGTCGATGCGGTCGGTCAGCGTCGGCACCAGCACGTCGGCCGAAGCCACCGCCCGCTCCAGCCGGCCACGGTCGGGCGGGCTGTCGTCGAGGTTGAGTTCGACATCGAACAGCTCCGCCATCCGCGTCTCCACCGCCTGCGGCAGGCGGCGGGTGACGACGACGCTCGGCTTCCGGTCGTATTTCTGCAAACGCGCTCCCGGCATCCGCAATGCTTAACCTCGCGCGGCGGGGGCTTGCAAGCACAAGCCGCTGTTGGCAGGGATTTGCCCATGCGTTTGTTCCATACCCTGGTGGCGGCCCTGATGCTGGCTCTTCCGGCTTCTCCGTCGATGGCGCAGCAGCCATCCGCCGCTGGCGCCGGGCCGGCCTTCGCCCCCACCAACAAGGACGCATTGAAATACCGCTCCGGCCTGCCGGTGCCGCGCTTCGCCTCGCTCCGGTCCAGCCGCGCCTATCTCCGCTCCGGCCCCGGCAAGGAATATCCGGTGCTGTTCGTGTTCATCCGTCCGGGAACGCCGCTCGAAGTGCTGGCGGAATGGAATGTCTGGCGCCAGGTGCGCGACGCCGACGGCACCGAGGGCTGGATGGACCGCGCCATGCTGTCGACCGACCGCACCATCCAGATCACCGGAAGCGTCCGCGAGCTTCGCGCCCGCCCCGACCCGACATCGCCGGTGGTGCTGCGGGCGGAACCGGGCGTCGTCATGCGCGTCACCATGTGCGCCGAGGACTGGTGCCGGGTCGAGGGCGAAGGAAGGTCCGGTTATCTGCCGCGCCAGCAGGCGTTCGGAGTCTACCCGGACGAGCCGATCGGCTGAAACGGTCCCATGGCCGCGATCGTCGCACTGCTGGCCATCGTCGCAATCCTGCTGCTCGTCGTCTGGCGGCAGCGACGCCAGCTTGCCGTGCTCGCCGCCGAAAGCCGGCACGATCCGCTGACCGGCCTGCCCAACCGCCGCGCCCTCAAACGGCACTGGGCGGCAATGCCGGCAACACCGGGCCTGATCCTCATCGACCTCGTCGGCTTCAAGGCGGTGAACGACCATCACGGCCATATCGTCGGCGACGCCCTGCTGCGGCAGGTGGCCGGGCGGCTGGACGCCGCCGTCGCGCCGCCCGGCCTGCTCTGCCGCTGGGGCGGCGACGAGTTCGCCGCCCTCGTCCCCGCCGACGCCCTCCCCCCCTTGCCGCGCCGGCTGCAGCAAGCGCTCGCCCATCCCTTCGACCTTTCGGCAAGCGGCGGCCCGGCCCATGTGATCATCAGCGCCCGCACCGGCCTTGCCAGCGGCGGCAACAGCCTGGCCGCCGCCGAGCAGGCGGCGGCAAAAGCCCTGCTCAGCGCCAAAAATCCGTCGCCTTAACCAAGCACCGACAGCAGTTGGCGAAGAGCATCGCCGCAGAGATCCTCGGCGGTAAGGCCAAGGCCAAGGCGCGCCCCCACCTCGCCATGCAGCCAGGAGGCGGCGCCGGCGGCCTCGAAGCCATCCAGCCCCTGCGCCAGCAGCCCGGCGATCATTCCGGCCAGCACGTCGCCCGAGCCGGCCGTCGCCAGAAAGCCTTCGGTGTTGCAGGCAATGGCCGCCCGGCCGTCGGCGGCGGCGATGCAGCCGTCCGCCCCTTTCAGCACGACGACGGCGCCGGTCGAATCCGCGGCACGCCGCGCCCGTTCCAGCCGGTTGCCCGGCATGTCCGGGAACAGGCGGTTGAACTCGCCCTCGTGCGGGGTCAGCACCACGGCGCGCGGATGGCGGCCGACAAGGCGCGCCAGATGGGCCACATCGCCGGCAAAGGCCGAAAGCGAGTCGGCGTCCAGCACCACCGCTTTCCCCGATTGCAGCGCCTGGACGGCGGCGGCGCCGGCGAACGGCCCGCCCCCCGGCCCGACGCAAAGCGCCTTCACCCTGGGGTTCGCCGCCAGCCGGCCGAAGCCCTCCGGGCCGGCCTCGGCCAGCATGATCGCCGTCACATGGGCGGCGTGCACCCGAAGGGCGGCCACATCCCCCGCAATCGTCACCGCGCCGGCGCCGACGCGAAGGGCGGCGCTGGCCGCCAGCCGCGATGCCCCCGTCATCAATTCCGGTCCCGACCAGACGAGGGCGCCGCCACGGGCATATTTGTGCACGCCCAGTTGCGGCACCAGCAGTTCCCACGGCCCCGGCCCATTGCCCCAGAGGCGGCTGTCGGCCGGCGGCAGGCCGATGTCGGCAATGCGAAGTTCGCCGGCAAGAAGGCGGCCCGGCAGCAGCAGATGGCCGGGTTTGGCGCTATGGAAGGTGACGGTGCGGCTGGCGCGGATGGCGGCCCCGGCCGCCGCGCCGCTGTCGGAATCGACCCCGGACGGCATGTCGACGGCAAGGATCGGGCAGGCACAATCACTGGCGCGCCCGATCAGCGCCGCCGCCGCCCCTGCGGGCGGACGGCCAAGGCCTGTGCCGAACAGGGCGTCGATCACAAGATCGGGCCGTCCCCAGCCGGCATCAAACCCAAGCGTTTCCGCCCCCCAAAGGGCGGCGGCGCGGCGCGCGTCTTCGCTTGCCGGCGGCGCCAGCGCCACCACCCGCACCCGGTGGCCGGCGGCCCGCAGCAGCGACGCCGCCACATAGCCGTCGCCGCCATTGTTGCCCGGCCCCGCCAGCACCAGCACGGCGGCCCCCGTTTCGCCCGGATCGCCGGCCGCCAGCATGGTCGCGGCCTCGTCGGCAACGGCCTTGGCCGCCCGTCGCATCAGCTCGAAGCTGTCGTGGCCGGCGGCAAACCAGGCCTGCTCGGCGGCGCGCGTTTCCGCCGCCGTCAGCAGCGGCCACGCCGCCGGCATCCGCAACCCGTCGGGTATCCGCATCCATCCGCTCCGTCAGACCGACGGGCGACTGTAGGGCGGCGGCGGCGAAACGCGCAAGACCCGCCCGCGAACGCGCGGGAATTGGCCTTGCGCGCAGGGCGCACAGGACGCACATGAATTGAGATTGCGCGCAAACGCGCAGGAATTGAGACCGCGCGCAAACGCGCGCGGAAGGGGGCCGCGCGTTACTTCTTCAGGCCGGCCAGGCCGCCAAAACGCTTGTTGAACTGCGCCACGCGGCCGCGATCGGTGATGCGGGCGGCGCCCCCCGTCCAGGCCGGGTGGGTCTTGGGGTCGACATCGAGCGCCAGCGTGTCGTCCTCCTTCCCCCAGGTGGAACGGGTTTCGAACAGGGTGCCGTCGGTCATCTGCACCTTGATCTTGTGATAGTCGGGATGGATGCCCGCCTTTGCCATGGTTCAATTCCTTATGAGACGACTGGTTTCCGACCAGCCATAAGACTGGCCGCCCATAGCGACGGCGGCCAGGGGAAGCAAGATCCGCCGGGCTTCAGGCCGGCGGGTCGGCGATCATCGCCGTGAAGCGCGCCGTCGTCGCCACCACGCCATCGACCAGCGCCTGCCCCTCGAACTTGCAGACGCTGGACCGCTTCTGCACGAACGAGGCTTCGAGGCGCAGCAGGCAGCCCGGTTCCACGGGTTTGCGGAACTTCGCTTCCTCGATGGCCATGAAATACACCAGCTTGCCAGAGCCGGCGAGGCCGAGCGACTCGACGGCGAGCACGCCGGCGGCCTGCGCCAGCGCCTCGACGATCAGCACCCCCGGCATGATCGGCCGGCCGGGAAAATGCCCCTGGAAGAAGCCCTCGTTGATCGTCACCGCCTTCACCGCGACGATGCGCTGGTCTGCAACCAGTTCCTCCACCCGGTCGACCAGCAGCATCGGATAGCGGTGCGGCAGCTTCTGCAGGACCCCGGCAACGTCGATCTTCACGACGGCGCCCTCTATTGCGCCGGAG
>CAYYGQ010000132.1:0-6069 GCA_964471485.1 uncultured Sandaracinobacter sp.
CCAGCGCATCCTGCATCCGCACCCAGTTGCGGATCGCCCCCAGATAATTGCCGAGGTGGAGGTTCCCGGTCGGCTGGATGCCGGATACGATTCTCATGTTCTTCTCCGCAGCGATTGCAGCATCTGGCGCGGGCTGAAGGCGCCGACCGCCAGGCCGACCGCCGCATAGACCATTCCGCCGCCAGCCACCAGCAGCAGCAGGCCAAGGGCGCGGGCAGCCAGCGTTCCGGTCGCCAGCGGCAGGATGAACGGATTGAGCGCCAGCAGCGCCGCCGCCATCACCAGCGCCGCCAGCAGGATGCGCGGGGTGGCGCGCCGCAGGGCGGCATCGGCCCGCCAGTGGCCGCGCCGGTGCAACAGCCACCCAAGCATCGCCACATTCACCCAGGCGGAAAAGGCGGTGGCGACGGCAATGCCGACATGGGCAAGCCAGCGGTAGAGCAGCAGATTGCCGGCAAGATTGATGGCGATCGCCAGCAGGCCGATCCGCATCGGCGTCCTGGTGTCGCCCCGGGCGTGGAAGCCGGGCGTCAGCACCTTCACCAGCATATAGGCAGCAAGGCCCGCCGAAAAAGCGCGCAGCGCCCCGGCGCTGTGGATGCGGTCGAGCATGGTGAACTCGCCCTGCTGGAACAGGGCGGCCAGAA
The DNA here is from genome assembly GCA_964471485.1 of uncultured Sandaracinobacter sp. Lineage (GTDB taxonomy): Bacteria > Pseudomonadota > Alphaproteobacteria > Sphingomonadales > Sphingomonadaceae > Sandaracinobacteroides. Next base: position 648 of record CAYYGQ010000132.1, read on the forward strand.
TCGGATCGGCCGAAACGATGAGCGCAAGCGACGCCGGCAGGCCGAACAACAGCACGAATTCGATGCCGCGATTCTGCTGATGGATGGCGCCTTCCTCGTTGCCGGCGCCAAGAAGCCGCCCCATGGTCGGCAGCAGCGCCACCCCCATGCCGACGCCGACCATCCCCAGCGCCACCTGATTCAGGCGATCGGCGTAATAGAGATAGGAAACCGAACCCTGCGGCAGCAGCCGGGCGGCGATCATGGTGGAGACCAGCAGGTTGATCTGCATGGCGCCGGCGCCGACGGCGGCCGGGCCGATCCGTTGCAGCAGCGTCCGCACCTCGGGCGTCAGCCGCGGCCAGGTCAGGCGCGGCAGCACGCCCACCCGCCAGCAGTCCCAGCACAGCCAGAGGAATTGCAGGATGCCGGCAACGGCGATGGCGACGGCCTGCGTCGTCGCCGTGTCGATGGTGGTCGGTCCGCGAAAGAACAGGAAACCGGCGATGAAGGTGAGGTTCAGCAGAATGGGCGCCGAAGCATAGACCCAGAAGCGGCCAAGGGCGTTCAGAAGCCCGCCCAGCAGCGAGGCCAGCGAAATCAGCATCAGGTAGGGAAAGGCCAGCCGCGACAGCTTCACCGTCAAGGCCAGCTTTTCCGGCGAATGGTCTTCGAAGCCGCCGGTCATCAGCCACACCAGCGGCACCGCCGCCACAATCACGACGATCGTGAACAGCAGCAGCACCGGGAACAGCACGGCCAGCGCCTGCTCGGTCAGGCGGACGGCGCGAAGCCGCCCGCTCTTTTCCGTGCCCATCCCCAATTGCCGCGACACCAGCGGCACGAAGGCCGCCGAAAAGGCGCCCTCGGCGAACAGCGAGCGGAACAGGTTCGGCAGGCGGAAGGCCACCAGAAAGGCGTCGGCGGCGAAGCCGGCGCCAAGGAAGCGCGCCATCAGGATTTCGCGCACCATGCCGACGATTCGCGACAGCAAGGTCATGCCGCCAACGGTGGTGGCGGCGCGAACCAGCGACATGGCGGCTGGAGACCCCTACCGACCGTTGCCGATCAGGCGTTCCCCACCGGCGGCTGCTGGCCGGTGCCGTTGCGCGCTTCCAGCTGCTGGATATAAAGGCCGCCGAAGTCGATATTGTCGAGCATCAGCGGCGGGAAGCCGCCGTCGCGAACGGCGTCGGCAACGACGCGGCGGGCGAAGGGGAACAGGATGCGCGGCGCCTCGACGATCAGGAACGGCTCGATCGCTTCCTGCGGCGCGCCGGCAAGCCGGAACAGCCCAGCGTAAACCAGCTCGACCTGGAAGGCGAGCTGGTCGTTTTCGGCGTTCCGCGCCGTGGCGTCGATCTTCAGCTCGACTTCATACATGTCCTCGCCGCCCGAGCGCGCGTTCACATTGACATGGATCTCGATCTTCGGCTGCGACTGCATCTGCAACGACGCCGGGGCGTTCGGATTCTCGAACGACAGATCCTTGGTGTATTGCGCCAATATTCCGGCTTGCGGCGCCAGTTCGGCGCCGTTGGCGAGGGCGTCGGCTGCTTCAGGGGTGATTTCGGTCATCGGTGGCTCGCTCCTTCGAACAGAGGTTGCGGCTAGCAGCGGCGCGGCGCCGCCGCAAGCACCGCCGGCCACCGCCGTGGACGCCGCATGGACACTGGCATGGATCCTGGCGGGCCTTGCCTCCGCCGGCCGGGGCACTATCTTCCAGAGACGCGGATTTCAGTTGGTGGTTGCATCCTGCGGCCACGCGCCCGTAAAGTATAGCGGTTATCCGTCCGTGGCCTGTTGCCCGGGCGGCCTGTTTCGCGAAAGGCTGAAGGCACCTCCAGATGCAGAGCGGTTGGGTCGAGATTTTTTTCCTGGCAATGCTTGCCGGCTTCATCGGCCTCAGGCTCTACCATGTGCTTGGCCGTCGCACCGGCCACGAAAAGCCGGTGTCGGATCCGTTCCGCCCGTCCCGCCCCGACCTCGCCCGCCCGCGCGAGGCGCCGCACAACGAGCCCGAGCCAGTGACCAGCCTCGACATTCCGGCCGACACTCCGCCCGAAGTCCGTCGCGGCCTGGAAGCGATCCACGGCGCCGACCGGCGCTTCTCGTTCGCGCATTTTCTGTCTGGCGCCCATGGCGCCTACACCATGGTGCTGGAATCCTTCTGGCGCGGCGATGTCGACTCGCTCGCCGATTTCGTCTCGGACGAAATGCTGATGAACTTCCGCGCCGCCGTCGAGCAGCGCCGCGATTCCGGCGAACGGATCGACAACCGGCTGGTCAACGTCGATCGGGCGCACGTCGTCGCCGCCAGCCTGAACGGCATGATGGCGGAAATCACCGTGCGTTTCGATGCGCGGATTCTGTCGGTCACGCGCGACGCCGAGGGGCGCATCATCGCCGGCGACTCCGACCGGCCGGTCGAGACCCACGATCTCTGGACCTTCAGCCGCCACAGCGGCTCGTCGGATCCTTCCTGGCTGCTGATCGCCACCGACGAGGAAGCGTGAAGCCGCGAACAGGCGGGGCGCTGCTGGTCGCCCTGCTGCTGGCCGCCTGCACCACCGGGCGAACGCCGGCGCCGCTGGCCGAAGCGCCAGCGCCCCGGCCCGAAGCGCGCGCAACCAGCCTTGGCGCGGATTTCACCGCTTCGGCGCCAGCGCTTGCGGCCTTTCGCCGCGCCTGCCCGCGGCTTCTCGTCCGCGCCGACGCCTCGGGCCTGACCACCGCCGACGACTGGAAGGCCGCCTGCGCCGACCCCGACAGCGATCCCGGCCGTTTCTTCCGCCGCCACTTCACCGCCGTCCGCCTCGGCGACGGGCAGGGCCTTGCCACCGGCTATTACGAGCCGGAGATCGCCGGCCTCGCTTCCCCGGCGGCGGGCGCGGTGCCGGTGCTGGCGCGGCCGCCGGAACTGGTGGACATCGACCTGCGCCAATGGGGAATGGAGGGCGGCCCGATTCGCGGCCTGGTGAAAGACGGCCGCGTGGCGCGCGCCCCCGACCGCAAGGCGATCGAAGCCGGCGCCTTTGCCGGACGCCGCCTGGAACTGGCCTGGGCGGCCGACCCGGTCGACTATTTCTTCCTGCAAATCCAGGGATCGGGGCGCCTCAGAATGCCCGACGGGCAGATTCTTCGCATCGGCTATGCCGGCCAGAACGGCTGGCCCTATGTGGCGATCGGCCGGCTGCTGAGGGAGCGCGGCCAACTGCCACAGGCCGGCATGGCCGAGATCAAGGCCTGGCTGCGCGCCAATCCGGCGCAAGGTGCGGCGCTGATGGACGAAAATCCAAGCTACATCTTCATGCGCCGTTTGGACGATGCGCTCGACGGCCCGGTGGGGGCGCTCGGCGTACCGCTGCTGGCCGAGGCCAACGCCGCCGCCGACCCGGCCATGCTGCCGCTTGGCGCCCCCGTCTGGATCGAGACAGAGGTGGACGGCGCGCCCTTCCGCCGGCTGCTGGTGGTGGCCGACACCGGCGGCGCCATCAAGGGCGCCAACCGCTTCGACCTGTTCTTCGGCGCCGGCGAGGAAGCGGCGCGAAAGGCCGGCGCGCTGGCGGCGCCGCTGGCGGCGCTGCTGCTGCTGCCGAACGCCGCCGCGGCGCGCCTGCCCTCTTCGCCATGAGCGGCCGCCTGCCGCCGGAAGACGAAGCGCTCTGGGCGAAGGTGGCGGCAACGGTGCGCCCGCTCGGCGCCCCGCGCACCGCCCGGCCGGGCCGCCGCCGCATCGAGGCCCCAGGCGTCGTCGCCATGCCCGAGCGGCCGCGCCCCATCGAAGCGCAACACGCCGAAACCCTCGATTCCGGCTGGGACCGCCGGCTGGCGCGCGGCCGCGCCGACCCGCAGATGGTGATCGACCTTCACGGCCTGACACGGCTTGCGGCGCGCGCGCTGCTGTATCGTCGCCTGCACGAGGCCCGCGCCCGTGCCTTGCGCGTCGTGCTCGTCATCACCGGCAAGGGCGCCACCCCCGGCCCGCAGCCGGCCGATCTGGTGCCCGGCCTTTCGGGCGGCCGCGTCATGCGCGGCACCATCCGCGCCGAATTGCCGCGCTGGCTCGGGGAAACGACGCTGTCGCCGCACATTGCCGCTGTCCGCCGCGCCCATCCCCGCCACGGCGGTGCGGGCGCGGTCTATCTGATCCTCCGGCGCTGAATAGCTGAGCGCCCGGCTCTGCTTGCGGTGCAGCAAAGCACATGCTAGGGGCGCTGCCCAGGCGGCGGGCTCCCCCGGATCCCGCCCGCTTGGTGCAAGCCCCCGATCCGCAATTCTCGCCGTGGGCTGGATCCTGTAAGCATCCGCCGTGCGTCTTCGCTGCGAAGGCCGTCGGCCGCAACAAGAGGCTGTTGTGGAACAAACGACCACCCGCGTTTCCGTCCGTAGCGCCGGGCTTCCGGGGCGCTATGCGGCCGCCCTGTTCGACCTTGCGGAAAGCGCGGACCAGTTGGACGCGACGGCCGACGACCTCGAAACGCTGCGTCGGACGCTGGCCGAATCGGCCGACTTCCGGCTGCTGACCGAAGACCGCGCCGTCAGCCGCAAACAGGCGGCGGCGGCGGTCGCCGCGCTGGCGAAATCGCTTCGCCTGGGGGACCTCACCGGCCGCTTCCTCGGCGTGCTGGCGGAAAACCGCCGGCTGGCCGCCCTCCCCGACATTCTCGCCCGCTTCACCGCGCTGCTGCACGCCCGAAACGGCACGGCCACCGCCGAAGTGATCAGCGCGCAGAAACTGACGGCCGCGCAGAAGCGCGCCCTCGAATCGAAACTGAAGGCCCGCACCGGCCAGAAGATCGCCATCGACAGCCGGGTCGATCCCAGCCTCCTTGGCGGTCTCGTCGTCCGCATCGGTTCCGAACAGATCGACAACAGCATCAAGACCCGGCTGCAAAGGCTCGGGCAGCAGATGAAAGGTTAAGAGAGATGGATATCCGCGCCGCGGAAATCTCCCGTGTCCTTCGCGACCAGATCGCGAATTTCGGCACCGAAGCGGAAATCTCGGAAGTGGGGCAAGTGCTGTCGGTCGGCGACGGCATCGCCCGCGTCCACGGTCTCGACCGGGTGCAGGCCGGCGAAATGGTGGAATTCCCCGGCGGCATCCAGGGCATGGCGCTGAACCTCGAAGCCGACAATGTCGGCGTCGTCATCTTCGGGCCGGACAGCGGCATCAAGGAAGGCGACACGGTGAAGCGCACCGGCACCATCGTCGACGTGCCGGTGGGCAAGGGCCTGCTGGGCCGCGTCGTCGACGGCCTTGGCAACCCGATCGACGGCAAAGGCCCGATCGAGGCCGCCGAGCGCCGCCGCGTCGAAGTGAAGGCGCCCGGAATCATCCCCAGGAAATCGGTGCACGAGCCGGTGCAGACCGGCCTGAAGGCCATCGACGCGCTCGTTCCCGTCGGCCGCGGCCAGCGCGAACTCGTCATCGGCGACCGCC
>CAYYGQ010000133.1:0-5993 GCA_964471485.1 uncultured Sandaracinobacter sp.
GGCTGAATCATTTCGGCCATCTCGACGATCTGGCGCTTGGCGCCGTCGTCGGCTCGCTCATCGCCGCGAAAAACGCCGACGCAGCGGCAGAAGGAAAGGACGGCTAGGGGCGCCAGTCGACTTCCAGCACGCCCGGCAAGCTGGCGACTTCGCCGACCACGGCCGGAACCGACGGGTCTTCGCGCAAGCCCCGCCAGCGCACTTGCGCCTCGGCGGTGCGGCTGGCGGTGATGCCGCCGATGCGGGTTTCCCTGAGGCGGACGGCGCGGATGCCGGCCGCCGCCAGCCGCTCCAGCAACTGCGCCGAACTGGGGCCGCCTGCCGTGGTGCGGACAACGAGAAGCGCGCTTCGTTCCTGGCGCATCCGCAGTTCGACAAGCCGGAGCGCGGAGAGGATCAGGAAGCCGAGAAGGGTGGCGGCGAAGCCGAGACGGAACTGGCCGCCGCCAAAGCAGAGACCGACGACGGTGACGAACCATAGCGTCGCGGCGGTGGTGACGCCGAGCACGAGGTCGTCGCGGCGAAAGATGGCGCCGGCGCCGATGAAGCCGACTCCCGTCAAGATGCCGAGCGGCAGGCGGAGGATGTCCATCGAGGCGAAACTGTCGGGCGGCCTGCCGGAGGTTCCGAGCAGCAGATTGGCCTCGATCATGGCGATCGAGGCGGCGAGGCAGACGAGGAGCGAGGTTCGCATGCCGGCCGGGCGGCCGTGCTCGCCGCGGTTGCAGCCGATCACAAGGCCGGCAAGGACGGTGCACAGCAGCCTGATGGCGATGTCCTGCCAGCCGATCGGGTGCATGGAACCTCCGTTTCGCGCCTTCCATAGCGCGTAACGGCGGCCGCCGCGAGCCTTCCCTCCTTTTCCGGGCGGGCTTCCTTGACTTCGTCCGGAGATCGGCTATGGCCGGCATCGCAGGTGGCCGGGCCTATGCCTTGCCGCCCCGTCCGAGATTGCGGGTGCCTCGTTCGCGGGGCTTAAGCGAAAGGCCCGCATGAGACGAGGAGCGATTTTTCCGCCGCTGGCGCCAGCCGCCAGCGATCGGGGTTGTGGGCGTGCATTCGCCTGGCGATCTTCGCGATCCTTTTCGGGCGGGCCACGAGCGGCCCGGAATCCTTGTTCCGATCCGTTGGTGGCTTTTCCGGCAACCGCCTTTTCGGGCGGCGGCCCAACGAATGGAGTGAGCATGGATCGTAACCAGAAAAAACAGCTGGTCGCCGATCTCGCGAAGACGCTTTCCGAAGTCGAGGTTGTGGTCATCGCCCGCAACCACGGCCTTTCGGTGGCGCAGGTCACCGACCTGCGGCGGCGGATGCGCGAAGCCGGCGCCCGCTTCAAGGTGACGAAGAACCGGCTTGCCCGCATTGCGCTCGAAGGCACTCCCTATCAGGGCATCGGCGATCTGCTCGTCGGCCCTGTCGGGCTTGCCACCTCGGCCGACCCGGTCGCAGCCGCCAAGGTTGCGGTCGAGTTTGCGAAGACCAACGACAAGTTCGAAATCGTTGGCGCTTCGATGGCGGGGCAGATGCTCGACTTGAACGGCGTCAAGGCACTTGCCGAACTGCCGTCGCTCGACGAGCTAAGAGCCAAGCTGGTGGGTCTGTTGAACGCACCCGCAACCAAGATCGCCCAACTGTCGACCGCTCCGGCGGCGAAGCTGGCGCGTGTTTTTGCCGCCTACGGCGAAGCCGCCTAGGCCGACTGACAAAGGAATATCGACATGGCTGACCTGAACAAGATCGTCGAAGAACTGTCGGCGCTGACCGTCCTCGAAGCGGCGGACCTCGCCAAGCTGCTGGAAGAAAAGTGGGGCGTCTCCGCCGCCGCCGCCGTCGCTGTCGCCGCCGGCCCGGCCGGTGCCGCGGCGCCGGCCGCCGAGGAAAAGACCGAGTTCGACGTGATCCTCACCGGCGACGGTGGCAAGAAGATCAACGTCATCAAGGAAGTCCGCGCCATCACCGGCCTGGGCCTCACCGAAGCCAAGACGCTGGTGGAATCGGCGCCGAAGCCGGTGAAGGAAGGCGTCAGCAAGGACGAGGCCGAAAAGGTCAAGAAGCAGCTGGAAGACGCCGGCGCGACCGTCGAGCTGAAATAAGCTTCGAGCAATCGTCGAACGAAGGGCGGTCCCTGTTCCGGGGGCCGCCCTTTTCGTTCAGCGCAGGCAGGAATCGAGACCGTCGCGCTGCACCACCCGGATGCGCGCCTCGATCCGCCCGGCGTAGCGCCTTGTGTAGGGACCGGGGGTGGCGGCGCTGCGGCGGATCGGCTGCGGCAGGATGGCGGCCAGGCGCGCGGCCTCGGCCCGGCTGAGGGCCGACGCCGGTTTGCCGAAATAATGGCGGGCGGCCGCTTCGGCGCCAAAGACGCCGCGACCGAATTCGGCGACGTTCAGATAGACTTCCATGATGCGCCGCTTGCCCCAGAGCGTCTCGATCAAGAGCGTGAACCAGCCTTCCGCCGCTTTCCGCACAAAATTCCGCCCTGGCCATAGAAAGGCGTTCTTCGCCGTCTGCTGGCTGATGGTCGAACCGCCGCGCAAACGTCCGCCGTCGCGGTTGCTGGCGAGCGCCCGTTCGATGGCGGCGAAATCAAAGCCATGGTGGCCGCAGAAACCCGAATCCTCGGCGGCGATGGCGGCGCGCGGCAGGTCCGCCGCGATGCGGTCAAGGCCCACCCACTGCCGCTGCACCGGCGTCCCTTGCAGGCGGTCGCGGATGGTCAGCCAGGTGGCTGGCGGGTTGATAAACCGATAGGCGCCGGCCCAGAGCAGCGACAGCAGCAGCAGCGCCGCCGCCAGCTTCAGGGCAAGGGCCAGCAATGCTTTCACAATTGCTCCAGCACCCGGCCGATGGCGCGCGCCAATATGGCGGCATATTGCCGTTGCCCGCTGGCGGTTGTCAGCAGGTCCTGGCGGATTTCAAAGCCCAGATAGGGGATGCCGTTGGCTTCGGCGTGGCGGTTCATGGTGTAGTTCAGCACCTTGCCGGAATAGGGCTCGTTGGCGCCGACGGGGCCGGGAAGGCCGGTTTCCAGCCGCAAGGCGGCAAGCCCCAGCTTCGCGGCGCGGAAATCCTCGTTCCAGAGCAGCGCAACCGGCCACGGCCGGGGCGAGGGTTGCGAGGCCAGCGCCGGCGTGAAGCTGTGCACCGCCACCAGCAGTTGCGGCCGCCCGGATTCGATCAGCGCTTCGATCTGCCGGTGGTAGCGCTGGTGAAGGGCATGGCGGGCGGCGAGCAGGTGCCCTGCAAGAGCGTGGTTGCCGGGGATCGGCAGGCCGTCGCTGGCGGCGGGCACGGCTTCCGCCGGCGGCCGGTTGCAGTCCACCACCAGCCGCGACACCCCGGCCAGCAGCGCCGGGCACGACAAGCGGTGCGCCAGTTCGCGGGTGACGGCGGCGGCGCCGATGTCGAAGGCGATGTGGCGGTCGAGCGCTGCGGCGGGCACGCCGAGGTCGATTTCGGGCGGCACATGGTTCGATGCGTGGTCGCAAAGCAGCAGCAGGCGCCCGTCGGCGCCGTCAATCCGTTGGGAAAAGGTCATGCACCCGCCCGGTCGAGGGAAGACTGGAGCCTGTCTAGAGCCGGTTGCGGCCGCCCTCAAGCCCCGCCGGCGCCCCGCCGGCGGTTCCGGCGGCTCGTCAGGCTTCGCCCTCGGTTTCGATCATCGCCGCCGCCAGCGCGTCGCGCGGGGATTTGCCGCCCCAGAGCACGAACTGGAACACCGGGAAATAGCGTTCGCATTCGTCGAGCGCGGTGTCGATCAGCGTGTGCGCCTGCGACAGCGACAGCGTGGCGTCCTCGGGGCTGTCCAGCAGCGCCGCGTGGCGGAACAGGATGGTGCCGTCCGCCGACCACAGCTCGAAATGGCCAAGCCAGAGCTGCTCGTTGATGAGGCTGATGGTTTCGTGGAGATTGGCGCGCACCTCGCCGTCGCCGCGCCCGGCCGAAGCGTTGATGCCGCTGAGGGCGATGAATTGCAGCACGCGGTCGTCTTCCCGCCACAGCGCCCGCAGCTCATAGTCCGACCAGCTTCCCTTGACGGTGGTGACGATCTCCTCGTCGCCGTTGCGCTCCGGGGTCCAGTTGTGGCTTTCGAAAACATGTTCCAGCATGTCGATCGGGGCCAGTGCTTCGGCGCTGAGGTCGAATTGCAGGCTGTTCATGCGGCTTCCTCGAAGTTGATGCCCACGCTTCGGCATGTTTCTCCGGCCTGTTCGTGCCGGTGCGTCGCGTTGCCGGACTGCGGCCTTTCCGCGACGCTTGCAAGGCCGGCCGGAGGGCTGGCGGGCGAAATCCTGTGGATGGATGGGGGTTAGTCGTCGGTCCGGGGTGCTCTTTTCGCCCCGGCGGCCGGCTTGGTAGCTGGCTTGGCGGCCGGCTTCGCGGCCGCGCTCCGCAGTTCCCGCAGGTCCGCCTTCAGCGCCTCCACCTCGGCGCGGGCGTCGGCCGCCATGGCCTTCACCGCTTCGAATTCGTCGCGGGAAACCATATCCAGGCCGCCAAGCGCTTCGCGGAACTTTTCCTGCATCTTCGCCTGCATTTCGCGGCCGGCGCCGGCCATGGTGCCGGCGGCCGACGACATCAGCCGCGACAGGTCCTCGAACAACTGGTTCTGGTTCTGCATCCTGCTTCTCCATGGCCCGAGCGGCGACACCCGCGGGACCATTGGTTCCTAGCGTATTTCGCGCCGCAAGCGAAGCCGCTTCATGAAGCGGCTTCGCTTCCATGATGCGGCTTCGCCTGGCGCTACTCCGCCGGGCTGGGGTGGGCCTCGCCGGTGTCCATTTCGCGGATCTCGCGCTCCAGTTCGCGGCTGATGGTTTCCGGCGACGAGGTGCGCCGCGCCAGCAGCGCGTAGAAGGTGGGAATGACGAACAGCGTCAGCAGCGTCGCCAGGCTGACGCCCCAGACGATGACGACGCCGATGGCCTGCCGCGAGCCGGCGCCGGCGCCGCCGGCCAGCATCAGTGGCATGGCGCCGGCGACCGTCGCCACCGAGGTCATCAGCACCGGGCGCAGGCGCCGCTGCGCCGCTTCCAGGACCGCTTCGCGGAATTCCACGCCGCGATCGCGCAACTGGTTGGCGAATTCGACGATGAGGATGCCGTTCTTGGCGGCAAGCCCCACCAGCATGACGATCCCCACCTGTGAGTATAGATTGAGTGTGCCGCCCATGATCCATAAGCCGAACAGCCCGCCGCCGAGCGCCAGCGGCACGGTGAGGATGATGACGATGGGGTGCACCCAGCTTTCGAACTGCGCCGCCAGCACCAGGAAGACCAGGACGATGGTGAGGCCGAGGATGGCCCACAGCGACGAGCCGGTCTGCCGCAACTGGTAGCTTTCGCCGCGATAGCCGATGCCGGTCACTTCCGGCTGCTGCAACGCCACCTTTTCCAGATAGTCGAGCGCTTCGCCAAGGGTGGTGCCCGGCGCCAGATTGCCCTGAAGCGTGATGGCGCGCTGCTTGTTGTAGCGCCCGAGCGATCCGGCGCGCGCCTGTTCCCGAAGCTGCACCAGATTGGACAGCGGGATCATGTCGCCGCTTCGGGTCGAGCGCACATAGATGTTGGTGAGGTCGCCGGGGCTGGCGCGGTCGGCGTCCTCGGCTTGCAGGATGACATAATATTCCTTGCCGCGATCGACGAAGGTGGTGACGCGGCGGCTGCCCATCATGGTTTCGAGCGTGGCGCCGATGTCGGCGATGCGGACCCCGAGGTCGCCGGCGCGGGTGGTGTCGATGTCGAGCAGCAGCTGCGGGTTGGTTTCCTTGTAGTTGCTGTCGATGTCGATGATTCCGGGGTTTTCCTTGGCGGCGGCGATGATGTTGTCGCGCGCCTTCACCAGATCCTCGTAGGTCACGCCGGAAATCACCAGTTGCAGCGGCCGGCCGCCGCGCGACAGCGTGTTGCCGCTGGAAGCGTTGCCGCGAACCTGCGGATCCTGGTTGATGATCTGCTGCAAGTCGTGATCCACACCTTGCGTCTTTTCTTCGA
>CAYYGQ010000134.1:0-5969 GCA_964471485.1 uncultured Sandaracinobacter sp.
GCGCGCTGGTGAAGCTGGTGATGACCATCTGGAACTTCATCCAGTTCCTGCGCGCGCAGCTCGCCCGGATTCTCGCCGTGGCGCAGACCGTCGTCAACAGTATGTGGCAGATCGCCACCGGCGCGCTGGAGCCGCCGATCCTTGGCATCGAGCGGGTACTGGCGGGCCTTCTTCCGGTGGTGCTCGACCTGCTGGCGCGCCTGATCGGCGTTACCGGCGTCCCGGAAAAGGTGCAGAAGATTCTGGGCGGCGTGCGCGCGAAAATCGAGGCGGCGCTCGAAAAGCTGATGCGGCGCGTGCTTGCGGCCTTTGGCGTTCGCGGCGAGGGCGACCGGCAGGGGGCGGCGCCGGGTGAAATCATGGCGCCGATCCCGTTTCGTGGCGGCGGGGAATCGCACACCATCCTCATCGAGGACGAGGGCGAGACGGTGCGGCCGATGATCCGCTCGACGCCGACGCCCCTGGCCGCCTGGCTCGACCAGCGGCCGGGCCAGCCCTTCACCGACCTTGCCGCCAGCCGCAACTGGCGGGGCGTGGTGCTGGCCAACAAACGCGCCGAACTGCTGGCGCTGGTGGCGGCCGCCAGGGCCGAGGAAGCCGGTCTCGACGCCAGGGCGGAAGCCGCCGAGGATGCCTTGAACGCCGCGGCCGCGGCCGATGCGACAGAAGCCGCGAAGGCAGCCGCCACGGCGAAAGTGGCGGCAACCCAGTCGAAAGGCGAGCAGACGAAAAGCGCCATTCAACAGGTGCTGGAATTCTTCGGAATCGCCATCGTGCCCCTGGACGAGAAATTCGCGGCCGAAATCGGCGCCATGGCGCCCGAGCTTCAGGGCAATCTCCGGCGGCAGTTGCTGCCGAGGCTGGATGTCGCGCGCTATACCCCGCTCGACTGGGGCGGGTTCGGCGCCATGCTGGTGGGCGATGGCGCCGCCACCGAAGCATGGCGCCGGCCGGCCAGCAGCATCGGCGCGGCGCGGCGCTTCACATCGAATCAGTTCGACCAGAAGATCAGGGAAAAGGCGGCAAAGCTCGCCGAGGACAACAATCTCTCGTTCGACGCCGCCAGGATGGACGAATTCTATGGCAGCCAGCTTGCCCGCCGCCTGAACGGCAGGGCGGCGCTCATCGTCGGCCATCTGCTCGGCGGCGGCGGCCCCGACTGCGGGGCGCTGGCGACGCTTCTTGAAACGGACATCAAGGAGGCCCTGGTGGCCATGCAGGACGGCGGCGACCGCCACGACCATGCCTTCGACCGGGTGACGGGCAGCTATTTCAAGGCCGAGATCGTCGGCCGCTTCCATCAATTGCTGGGAAGCGCCAGCTGGGGCGCCTATTTCCACGACGATGCCGAGAACGCCGCCGGCAGCGGCGCCGGCGGCGCACAGCAGGGGATCGGCTTCTTTCTCCATGGCGACCCGGCCGGCAAGGCAGGCTCGAAGCGCGCGGCGAAAAACGGCCAGCGGCTGGCCGACGCCGTGCGCGGCGCCGATCCCGGCCAGCACGAATGGGTGGCGTCGCGCTTTGCCGCCACCATTATCCGCAACGCCGCCAACGATGTGGCGCAGGGCAGAACCGACACGCTCGACGGGCTTTCCCAGTTGCTGCGCTTTCAGCACATCGTCCGCACGCCGACTCCGAAGCTGATTTTCCGCCCGGACGGTCCCTATCCGTCGCCAAAGGTCGTGATCCGCTACCAGGCCTATGGGCACCGCATGGATGCGGCCTTTGCCGGCACGGCCGAAGCATTACTTGCCGATGCCGAGCGGCAGCTATGGTATCCGCCGGACCGTCTGCACCAGGGCGACGCGGTGGAAATCCTGCAAGGCCATCCGGGCGCCGTCTATGCCCGCGTCAGCGACGGCGCCCCGGCGGCCGCCATCAAGCCGCAGACGGTCGGCCACGGCAAATGGGACGAGGCGCTGGCCGCCACCATCAGCACCGAGCTGGCCGATGGCCGGGTCGAGTTCCAGGAAGTGTCGCGGATGGGCGACAGCATCCTGCGCTTCTACCGCGAGACCATCTGGGACGGCGGCGGCCTGGCTGCCGGCAACGCCCTTTACGACGAATATTTCAATTCGGGCGGCGGCAGCGAACGGGCGTCGGCGCTGGCCGGCAGCGTCGGCGGCTATTTCCGCGGTTACGCCGACGAACTCGAACGGCAGCTCGATCAGGTAAGGGGCGCATGATGGGCGGCTATTCCCGTTCCCCGCGATTGCTGAAGGGGGCGATCGTCGCCTTCCGGCCGCCGCTGCCGCTGCCCGATGTCATCCCGTTCCAGATCAACCCCGAAAGCCTGCAACGCACCGTCGAAGCCAATCTGGCCGAGGGGGAAGGCGCGGCCGATTCCTTCCGTCTGGCCGGCGCGCCCAAGGAAGCGATCAAGGTGGAAGCGGTGCTGGACTCCAGCGACGACCTTGAAAGGGGCGAAGGCGAAAGCGGCCTCCATCCGCGCCTCGCGCAACTGGAAACCCTGCTCTACCCGCCGGCCGCGACCGTCATCGCCAACGCCGCGCTGCTGAACGCGGGGACGATCGAGATCCTGCCGGCAAGCGGTCCCTTCACCGTGTTCATCTGGGGGCGCGCCCGCATCCTGCCGGTGCGCCTGAAAAGCCTCTCCATCGCCGAAGAGGCCTATGACCCGCAACTGAACCCGATCCGCGCCAGGGTGTCGATGGAGCTGGCCGTCCTCAGCTATTCCGACCTCGCCAGCACGCACCCCGGCTATACCATGTTTTTAAGCCACCAACTGGTGAAGGAAGCGATGGCCATGGTCGGCCGCGTCAACTCGCTCGGCGCCGTGCTCGGCTCCGATGTCGGTATTCTTTAGGGGGGAGGGCGATGATCGACCGCAATTCGAGATATGCGAAATGCGACGTGCTGCGCGCGACCGATGCATCCGGCGGCGAGGTGGCCTGGCTCGACCGGCGCATCATCGCCGACGATCTTCGCGTCGTCGCCCATGCGCGGGTGGAGGATGGCGATCGCCTCGATCTCGTCGCCAACCGCGCCTATGGCGACCCCCGCCAGTCGTGGCGGGTGATGGACGCCAACCCCGATCCCGAACCGCTGACCCTCGCCGACCGGCCGGGCCGCCGGTTGCGCCTCGCGGCCGGAGAAGGCTGATGTTGCAGGATCTTGCCGGCGTGCATCTGACGCTGCTGGCCGGGAAAGGCGTGCCCCGGCCCTTGCCGGCGCTGCTGATGGAGCGCTTCGCTTCGGCCGAGGTGGCCGTTTCCGATCGCGAGGTGTCGGGTTTCGACCTCATGTTCGACGCGGTGCGGGCCAAGGCCCTTGCCGGCGATTTCCCCATCCTGGCCGAGCCGGCGCTTCAGGCGGGCGCCCGCGTCGTGCTGACGGCGACCATCGGCCTGTTGCCGGTGGTGCTGATGGACGGCATCATCGACACGGCGGAATTTCAGCCGGCGACGGGAAGCGAACCGGCGCGCCTGCACCTGCGTGGCAAGGATCTGAGCTTCGTCATGGACCGCGAGGAACGCGAGACCACGCATCCGGCGCAGGGACCGGGGGAAATCGCCGCCCTCGTGCTGCTTCGCTATGCCGGCTACGGCATCGTTCCCATGGTCGTTCCGCCGCGCAGCGCCGACCGGCCGAACCCGGTGGAGCGGGTGCCGATGCAGCGCGGCACCGACTTCGCCTATCTGACGGAACTGGCGGCGGCGCACGACCATGTCTTCACCATCATTCCGGGGCCGGTGCCGCTTGCCTCCACCGCCTATTGGGGGCCGCCGCCAAGGATCGGCGTGCCGCAGCGCGCCATCACCACCGACATGGGCCACGCCAGCAATGTGCGCGACCTGAAGTTCGAGAACGCCGCCGGCGGCGCCGCCGATGTGACGGGCGAGGTGCAGGACCCGGCCAGCGGCGCAAGCCTGCCGGTGCGCTCGACCGTGGCGCTTCGGCCGCCGCTGGCGGCCAACCCGTCGATCGCCAACCGCGACACCGTACGCACCAATCTGTTTCGCGGCAGCGGCGCGCCGTCCGTCGCCCAGGCGATGGGCGAGGCGCAGGCGCAGTCCGACGCGACGACGGACACGGTGCGGGTGACGGGCGACCTCGACACCGGCCGCTATGGCGCCGTGCTGACGCCGCGCGGTCTTGTCGGGCTGCGGGGCGCCGGCCTCGTCCACGACGGTCTCTATTATGTGCAAAATGTCGTGCACCGGATTTCGCGCGGCGCCTGGACGCAATCCTTCACCCTCAATCGGGAAGGGACGGGCACCACCGTCCCCGTGGTGCTGCCATGACCGGGGCAAGCACCCGCGAAGGGTATTTCGGCAAATACCGCGGCACGGTCGCCAACAACATCGACCCGCTGCAACGGGGCCGGCTGCAAGTGCGGGTGCCGGCGGTCTATGGCAGCAACACGCTGAACTGGGCGCTCCCCTGCACGCCCTTTGCCGGCAGCGGCGAGGGGTGGTTTTTCCTTCCCGCCGTCGGCGCCAACATCTGGGTGGAGTTCGAGGCCGGCAACATCGACGCCCCCATCTGGAGCGGCGGCTTCTGGGGCGACGGCGAATGTCCGGGCAGTTTGCCGCAGACGAAAATGCTGAAGACGCAGGCCGCGACCATCACGCTCGACGAACTGAACCCGTCGGCGCCGCTGGTGATCGAGACGACGGCGGGGAACCGCATCACCATCACCGCGACCGGGGTGAAGCTGGAAAGCGCGTCGGGCGCCTCGGTCGAGCTTTCCGGGCCGAAGGTCAGCGTCAACAATGGCGCGCTGGAGGTGCTTTGATGGGGGAATTTCTGCATCTGGGCGCGACCATCCTCTGCCCGCACGCCGGCCAGGCGCAGCCCACCTCCGGTTCGGCGCGGGTGTCGCTGTCCGGCCAGCCGGCGCTGTCGCTTGCCCATATGCTGATGGTGGCCGGCTGCCCGTTCACCACCGGCTCCAACCCGTCGCCCTGCACCAGCGTGCAGTGGCTCACCTCCGCCATGCGAGTCACCGTCGAGGGCAGCCCGGCCCTGCTTTCGACGTCGAGCGGGCTGTGCCTCGGTCTCTCCGGCCCGCAGGGCAGCCCGCAGATGGTGGCGCGGCAGATGCGGGTAAGCGGGCAATGAGGATGGGGCGATGAGGGTGAGACGATGAGCGAACTTTCCTTCCCTTACCGGATCAGCGGCAGCGGTCGCACCGCCACCGAGGCGGACGCGGCGCGCCACGCCCGCGACCTCATCGAGATGGTGCTGTTCACCGCGCCCGGCGAGCGGGTGAACCGCCCGGAATTCGGCGCCGGCCTGATGGAGCTGTTGTTCGACACCAACAGCGAGGCCATGGAAACGGCGGCCGATTTCCTCATCCGCTCGGCAATCCAGCGCCACCTGTCGGATATTCTCACCATCGCCGATCTCGGCATCCGCCGCGACGAGGGAAGAATCGAGATCAGCCTTTCCTATGTGCTGCGCGACAGCGGCGAAACCGTCTCCAGCCGCTTCCGGCGCGAGTTGTAGCGATGGCGCGGATGGAAAGCTTCCTCGACGAGCGCCGCGAGCGGCTGGCGGCGTCGGCCGCCCCGGTGAACGGCATCGCCGGCATCGAGGTGGACCCGGCCGACGGCACCCGCCTTACCGTCCGTTTCGTGCATCCGCTGCCGGGCGAGGCGGATGGCCGCCCGGAAGGCGGCGTGCCGCCGAC
Organism: uncultured Sandaracinobacter sp.; assembly: GCA_964471485.1. Taxonomy (GTDB): domain Bacteria; phylum Pseudomonadota; class Alphaproteobacteria; order Sphingomonadales; family Sphingomonadaceae; genus Sandaracinobacteroides. The sequence goes on from CAYYGQ010000134.1 coordinate 5,657, forward strand.
GGCCGCCGATCTCTCGATCCGTGGCGGCGACCGCATTCGCGGCATCCTGGTGCGGTCGGCCAGCGTTGCAGGCCGCGAACTGCATCTCGTGGTGGACCGTGTCGGCGATTTTTCCACCTATACGCTGCGGGTGGACGAGCGGTTGCCGGGCTATGATCCGCTGCTGCGCGAGATCGCCTTCGCCTTCCGCCTGCATTGCGACCGCGGCGACTGCGCCGCCGAGCCGGCCCCGGCCCCGGCCCCGCGCCCATCGGCGCCGGCGCGGATCGACTATCTGGCGCGCGGCTATGAAAGCTACCGGCGGATGATGCTG
>CAYYGQ010000135.1:0-5957 GCA_964471485.1 uncultured Sandaracinobacter sp.
CCGTTCGCCGCGGGCGACCAGGTGGCGCCAAGCGTCGCCACGGCCGGTCCGAGCGGCAGGCTGGCGCTGGTGAACAGCTCGGCGGAGGCGCTTCGCCCGCTGCCGGGCCAGGAATAGAGGGTGGCGCCCAAGGCGGCGTCGAACAGGGCGAAGCGTTTTTTTAGCCCGGCGGTCAGGTCGAGTTCGGCCTTGCCACCGGGGCCACCGGAGCCACCGGGGCCGCCCTTGCCACCAAGACCGCCGACCGAAGAGCCGAAGACGCTGGCGAACCAGCCGGCGTCGTCCACTATGATGTCGCCCTGCACCGCCGGGTCGCCGCCCGACAGGCTTACCCCGCGAAAGCGGTAATCGCTGACCGCAGACACCGAAGCGTGGACGGCGGGCGCGGCAAGGGCGCCGACCGGCAGGATGGCGGCCGAAAGGGCCAGAAGCGGCAAAACCATCGAGAAGATCGGCGGGAAGACCGGCGGGAAGATCGTGGGGGGCGTCGGGACTGTCGGGGGAACCGTCGGGTTCGGATCGGGCATGAATTCTCCTCTCTGCCGGCCGTGGCCGGCCGGGCGGCGTTTCCCTCGGGCGCGCTTGCCGCTATGGAATGGCCATGAGCGACCTTTTCGCCGGAATGGCGGCCACCACGCAAGACTATGATGCCTCGTCGATCGAAGTGCTGGAGGGGCTGGAGCCGGTGCGGCGCCGGCCGGGCATGTATATCGGCGGCACCGATGCGACGGCCCTCCACCATCTGGCCGCCGAAGTGTTCGACAACGCCATGGACGAGGCGGTGGCCGGCCACGCCAGCCGCATCGAGATCGGCCTGGCCGCCGACGGCACGCTGTCGATCGCCGACAATGGCCGCGGCATCCCGGTCGACCCCCACCCGCGCTACCCCGACAAGTCGGCGCTGGAAGTGATCCTGACCATGCTGCACTCGGGCGGCAAGTTCACCGGCAAGGCCTATGCGACTTCGGGCGGCCTGCACGGCGTCGGCATTTCCGTGGTGAACGCGCTGTCCGAGGAACTGGTGGTGGAGGTGGCGCGCAACCGTGCCCTCTATCGCCAGCGCTATTGCCGTGGCGCGCCGCTGGGTCCGCTCGAACATCTGGGGGCGGCGCCGAACCGGCGCGGCACCACGGTGTCGTTCCGCCCCGATCCGCAGATTTTCGGCGCCGACTGGCATTTTTCCGCCCTTCGTCTCTATCGCATGGCGCGCTCCAAGGCCTTTCTGTTCGGCGGTGTCGAGATTCGCTGGCGCTGCGCCGCCGAACGCGCCGCCGAACTCGCCAACGCCGACGTGCCCGAGCAGCAGAGCTTCCTGTTTCCGGGGGGATTGGCCGATTTCCTCGCCGAGGAAGTGGCGGACGAGGCGACCGTCACCAACCAGCCCTTCACCGGCCGCGTCGAGTTCGGCGACGGGCAGGGCCGCGTCGAATGGGCGATGCACTGGACGGTGGCGGGCGACGCCCGGCACAACTGGTATTGCAACACCATCCCGACGCCGCAGGGCGGCACCCATGAATCCGGGTTTCGCGCCGCGCTTCTGAAGGGGCTGAAGAATTTCGGCGGCCTCGCCAATGTGAAGAAGGCCGCGGATCTGACCGCCGACGATGTGCTGGCCGGCACCTCGATCATGCTGTCGCTGTTCATTCCCCAGCCGCAATTCCAGTCGCAGACCAAGGACCGGCTGGCGTCGGCGGAAGCGCAGCGGCTGGTGGAAACGGCGGTGAAGGATCATTTCGACCACTGGCTGGCCGAGGATCAGGAACGCGCCCGCGCGCTGTTGCAGTTCGCCGTCGACCGGCTGGACGAGCGCCTCGCCCGCCGCGCCCAGCGCGAGGAAAAGCGCAAGACCGCCACCAACGCCCGCAAACTGCGCCTGCCGGGCAAGCTGACCGATTGCGCCTTGAACGCGCGCGACGGCACCGAATTGTTCATCGTCGAGGGCGATTCGGCGGGCGGTTCGGCGAAGCAGGCGCGCGACCGCAAAACGCAGGCCATCCTGCCCATTCGCGGCAAGATCCTGAACGTGGCCTCGGCCGCCAGCGCCAGGATCAAGGCCAACCAGGAAGTGGCCGACCTGACGCTGGCCCTTGGCTGCGGCCTGCGCGACCATTACCGCGACGACCAGCTTCGCTACGAGCGAATCATCATCATGACCGACGCCGATGTCGACGGCGCCCATATCGCCACATTGCTGATGACCTTCTTCTTTCAGGAGATGCCGGGGCTGGTCGCGGCCGGGCGGCTCTATCTGGCGCAGCCGCCGCTCTACCGCATCAGCGCCGGCGCCGACAGCGTCTACGCCCGCGACGACGACGAACGGCAGCGATTGCTGGAGACGCGCTTCAAAAACCGCAAGGTCGAGGTCAGCCGCTTCAAGGGGCTTGGCGAAATGGCGCCTTCGCAGTTGCGCGAAACCACCATGGATCCGCAGAAGCGCACCCTCATCCGCGTGACGCTTCCCGAAAGCCATCAGGACCGCCACCAGGTGCGCGATCTGGTCGAGCGGCTGATGGGCCGCGTCGCCGAACATCGTTTCCAGTTCATCCAGGAGAATGCGGCGCGCCTCGAAGCGGCGGAACTCGATGCCTGAGCGCCGGACAGCCGCCCTGCTGCTGCTGGCGCTGCTGCTGGCCGGCGGCGCCCCGGCTTATGCCGCCAAGGGGGCGGCCGGGGGCAACGACGATCTTGCCGCCCGCGCCTATCTTCAGGGGCGGCTTGCCTTGTCCGACGACGATTACGCCGCCGCCACCCGCCTGTTCGGCGAGGCAATGAAGGGCGGCGACGACGACGCCGCGCTTCGCCAGTCGTTCGATGCGGCGATGCTGTCGGGCGACCTGAAAGCGGCGGTGCGCCTTGCCGGCCGGGTCGAGCTGGAATCCCCTCTGGAATCCTCCCCGGAATCTTCTGCGGCGGATTCGTCTGCCGGCCGTTCGATTTTCGCGCTGGTGAAAGCGGCCGAGGCGGCCCGCAAGCGCGACTGGCGCGGCTATGACGCCGCCGTCGCCGAATTTGTATCCCGCAACGTCAGCGGCATGTCGGAGCAGTTGCTGGGCGTGTCGATGGAAGCATGGGGCAAGGCGGCGCGCGGCGAGGTCGAGGCGGCGCTCGCCATCGCCGATCCGTCGAAGAGCAGGGGGGTGCTGGCCTCTTATCTCCGCGAACAGCGCGCCAATATTCTGGCGCTGGCCGGGCGCTGGAGCGAGGCGGCGGACGCCTATGCCGGGCTGGTGTCCGGCGAGGGGGCCTCGGTCGGTCGGCTGCGGCTTGCCGCCGCCGGAAGCGTGCTCGAAGCATCGCCCAACGATGTGGCGGCGCGGGAAAAGGCGTTTCTGCTGGTTGGGGGCGGCGCCGCCGGCGATCCGGCGCTGGAGGAAGCGCGGACGCGCCTGCTGGCCGATCCGCGCATCGGTGGCCGGAAGCTGGCCGGGGCGGCCATCGTCGCTTCGCCGCAGCAGGGGATCGGCCTGTTGTTCGTGCGCTTTGCCGCCGATCTCGTCCGCACCCGTTCGCTCGGTCCGGCGATCCATTTCGGCCGGCTGGCGACGCTGGTCGATCCGTCGCTTGCCGATGGCTGGCTCATCACTTCGGACGTGCTGACGCGAGCCGGAAAATACGACGCGGCGCTGGTCGCCCTCGATTCGCTGCCGAACGGCGCCTCCTGGCGCGGCTTCGCCGACGATCGCCGGGCGCGGATTCTGGCGATGGCCGGGCGCGTGGACGAGGCGCGCGCCCTGCTGTCCGCCCGGGCGGAGAGGCCCGAGGCCACCGCCGCCGACTGGGAGCGCCTCGCCGACCTCGAACGCCGCGCCGAACGCCCCGCTCAGGCAATCGACGCCTATGACCGGGCGCTGGCGTTGCCGGCCGACGGTGGCGGGGCGCGGACGGCGCAACTGCATTTCCTGCGCGGCTCGGTGCTGGAATCCGCGGGCGACTGGGCGGAGGCCGAACCCGACCTGCGCCGCGCGGTGGAGCTGGACGGCGACAATCCCGTCTACCTCAATTATCTGGGCTACAGCCTGCTCGATCGTGACGGCGATCTGGCCGAGGCGCGCGACCTCATCGGCCGCGCCTTCGAACTGGCGCCGGAAAGCGGCGCCATCATGGACAGCATGGGCTGGGCCGAGCACAAGGCGGGGAATGGCGCGCGGGCGGTGCAGCTGCTGGAGCAGGCGCAAAGCGCCGAGCCGTCCGACCCGACCATCGCCGACCATCTGGGCGACACGCTCTGGGCGATGGGGCGGCGCATCGAGGCGCGCCATGCCTGGACGGCGGCGGCGGCGCTGGAACCGGAACCGCCGCTGGCCGAAGCGATTCGGCGCAAACTCGAATTCGGGCTGGATGTGGCCGGGCCGGGCCAGTGACCGCAGACGGGGGCGGAAACGGGGCCGGGAACGGGGGCGACGCAGCGCGCAGCGAAGAGGCGCCGGCCAAGATCAACCTGTTCCTGCATGTGCGCGGCCGCCGCGCCGACGGCTATCACGATCTGGAAACGCTGTTCGCCTTTACCCGCTTTGGCGACCGGCTGCACGCCACCCCGGCCGCCACTCCGGCCGCCACTTCGACCAACGACTGGTCGCTTGGCATAGTCGGGCCGATGGCGGCGGGGCTGGCGGCGGACGACGGCAATCTGGTGCTGCGGGCGGCGCGCGCTTTCGGGCGGGCGGCGGCCGGCGCCCGGCCCCATGCGCTGCGTCTCGAAAAACATATTCCGCCGGCGGCCGGCCTTGGCGGCGGCAGCGCCGACGCCGCGGCGACCCTCAGGCTGCTGAACCGGCTGCACGGAGAGCGATTCTCGCTGGCGGAGCTTGAGGAGCTGGCGGCACCGCTTGGCGCCGACGTGCCGGCCTGCGTGCGCGCCCGCCCGGCGATCGGCACCGGCACCGGCGCCCGGCTGCACCAGGCGCCGGCGCTGCCGGCCTTTGGCGTGCTGCTGGTCAATCCGCGGGTCGCCCTGCCGACGGCGGCGGTGTTCGCCGGCCTTGACGGAGCGGACCGAGGCCCGGCCGACGCCCTGCGCTGGCACGAGATGCGCAACGATCTCGAAGCGGCGGCCATTGCCCTGCAACCGGCCATTGCCGATGTGCTGGCCTTTCTGCGCCGCCTGCCGGGGGTGGAACTGGCGCGGATGTCGGGCTCGGGCGCCACCTGCTTCGCGCTGTTTCGCGGCGCGGTGCCGGCGGTTGCCGTGCCCAGGGGCTGGTGGAGCGTGGCGACCCGGCTTGGCTAGGAAGCGGCGCGGCGCAGCCGGTCGTTGATGGCGGCGCCAAGCCCGTCGTCGGGGACGGGGGCGACGGCGATGCCGCGGCGGCCGCTGGCATCGGCCCGGTGCAGCAGGTCGTAGAGGCGGGACGCCGCTTCGACGCTGTTGCCGCGCGGCGACAGATTGGCGTCGCCGGCGATGGCGCCGAAGCCGATGTGAAATTCGTCGTCGCCGGCGGTTGCCGCGTTCAGCCTGAGCGGCAGGGCCGGCGCGTAATGGCTGGGGCTCATGCCGGGGGCCGTGATGCGCTCGCCCGCGGCCGCCTTCGCGACCGCAAAGCCGATGGCCGCCTCGATCTCGGCGGTGGCGATGGCGCCGGGGCGAAGCAGCCGCACCTTGTCGCCGCTGACGGCGAGGATGGTGCTTTCGATGCCGTTGGCGCAGGGGCCGCCGTCGAGGATGAGCGGAATCCGGCCGCCGAGGCTTTCCAGCACATGCGAAGGCCTTGTGGGCGAAATCCGCCCCGAGCGGTTGGCGGAAGGGGCGGCGATGCCGCGGCCGAATTCGTGCAGCAGCCGCTGCATCACGGGATGCGACGGCACGCGAAGGGCGATGGTGTCGAGACCGGCCAGCAGCAGCGAGGAGACGGGCGCGCCGGCGTGCCGTTCCAGCACCAGCGTCAGCGGGCCGGGCCAGAAACAGGCCGCCAGGCGCCGGGCCAGCGGCGGCAGCCGGGCATAGCGTGCGGCCATCCGGG
>CAYYGQ010000136.1:0-5951 GCA_964471485.1 uncultured Sandaracinobacter sp.
GTGGGCCATGTCGGGCTGACGCCGCAGGCGGTGAATGCGCTCGGCGGCTATGGCGTGCGCGGCCGCAGCGCGGACGAGGCGGAAAAAATCGCCGCCGATGCCCGGGCGGTCGACGCCGCCGGCGCCTGCGCGCTGGTGATCGAAGGCGTGGTCGAGCCGCTGGCCCGGCGCATCAGCGCCGAGGTTTCCTGCCCGACCATCGGCATCGGCGCCTCGCCGGCCTGCGACGGCCAGGTGCTGGTGGTGGACGACATGCTGGGCATGTTCGACCGGGTGCCGCGCTTCGTCCGCCGTTTCGACGGCTTTGCCGGCCGTATCTCGGCGGCGGCGCAGAAGTTCGCGGCCGCCGTCCAGGACCGCAGCTTTCCCGGCGAGGACGAACTCTATCCGCCGAAGCCGGGCGCCTGAGCGCTAGCGTTCATCGGCCGGCGTTCATCGGCCGGAAAGGGCCGCGGGGCAATCGAGGCCGCGGCCGCTGCGCGGAGTCTTTGCGGTTTCGGAATTCCGCCAGTAAGGGAGTGCGCGGGAACGGTCCCGCGGATATTCGGATGACGGTCCTTCAGAAAACAATCTCGGCAGGAAACGATCTTGGGAAGCACACCTCCGACCATTGATCCCCGCGACGAAGCCTTCCTCCGCGAGGTGGACGATGCCTATCGCGAAGACCAGTTGAAGCAGTTCTTCCAGCGCTGGTGGCGCCTGCTGCTGGTGGTGGTGGGCGGCGGTCTCGCCGCCGTCGGCGCCTTTCTGTGGTGGCAGGCAGACCGCAACAGTCGCGCCGACGACCTGTCCGAGCGCTTCACGGCGGCGCTCGACCGCATCGAAAGCGGCTCCGGCACCGAGGCGCAGCCCGAGATCGAGGCGATCGCCCAGTCGGGGAATGCCAGCTATCGTTCGCTTGCGGCCCTGACCGAGGCCGGGATCGCGTTGGCCGGCGACAATCCCGAACAGGCGGCGGCAAGGCTGAAGCAGGTGGTCGACGATCCGAAGGCGCCGGCGCCGATTCGCGATGCGGCGACGATCCGATATGTCGCCGTCGCCTTCGACCGGCTGCAACCGGCCGAGGCGCTTGGCCTGCTGCAACCCTATCTTGCCGCCGGCAATCCCTGGTTCCCGGTCGCCGGCGAACTGGCGGCGCTGGCGCAGATGAAGGCCGGCAAGCCGGACGAGGCCGGAAAACTGTTCCATCAGGTCGCCAGCGACGACAGCGCGCCGCCGTCGCTTCGTTCGCGCGCCGAGCAGATGGCCGCCTCGCTTGGCGAGGACATGACCGAACTGGCGGCCGAACGCGAGGAGGCGGCGGCCGCGATCGACGAATTGCAACTTCCCGGTGGCGAAGCGCCGGCGGCCAGCGGGGGGCAATCGTGATTTCAAGCCGATCGAGACGGCGCAAAGCGCTGCTGCTGCTGGCGCTGGTGTCGCTGACGGCGGCGTCCGGCTGCGGCGTTTTCAAGCGCGGCAATCGCGGGCCGACCGCCACCCTTGGCGAGCGCATCCCGGTGCTCGGCTTCGAGCAGGAAGTGAAGGCCGAGCCGGAACTGCAAAATGTCGACGTGGTGCTGCCGACGCAGCAGGTGAACGCGAGCTGGACGCAGCCGGGCGGCGACGCCACCGGCAGCATGGGGCATCTGGCGCTGGCGGCGCGGCCGTCGAAGCTGTGGTCGGTGTCGATTGGCAGCGGCTCCACCAAAAGCCGCAAGCTGAACGGCACGCCGGTGATCAGCGAAAACCGCCTGTTCGTCATCGACGCCGAAGCGCAGCTGTCCGCCTACAACGCGACCAGCGGCCAGTTGCTGTGGCGGAAAACCATCACCAGCCCTGGCGAAAGCAGCGCCGCCGCCTTTGGTGGCGGCGTCAGCGTCCTGGGCGACCGGGTGTTCGCCTCTACCGGCTTCGGACTGGCCGTCGCCTTCGAGGCGGCCTCGGGGAACGAGCTGTGGCGGGCGACGCTGCCCACCCCGCTTCGGGCGGCGCCGGCGGTCGATGACGGGCGGGTGTTCGTCGCCAGCCAGGACGGCCAGCTGGTGGCGCTTGCCGCCGACAATGGCAACCAGCTCTGGGAAGCGAATTCGACGGTCGAACCGGCGGCGGTGATGGGACCGGGGGCGCCGGCGGTCGGCTTCGGCACCGTGGTTGCCGGCTTCCCTTCCGGCGAACTGTTCGCGCTTCGCGTCGAAAACGGCCGCACCCTCTGGCAGGACCAGTTGAGCCGCAGCGGGCGCACCACCGCCCTTGGCGCGCTTTCCGGCGTGGCCGCCTCGCCGGTGATCGACCGCGACCGCGTCTTCGCCATCAGCCATGGCGGCCGCATGGTGGCGCTCGACCTTGCCACCGGCCAGCGCACCTGGGAACGCGAGTTCGCCGGGGTCAACACCCCCTGGCCGGCGGGCGACTGGGTGTTTGCCCTGACGGTCGATTCCGAACTGGTGGCGCTGACGCGGGGCGAAGGCAAGGTGCGCTGGATGGCCAATCTCGGCAACTGGAAGAACCCGAAGAAAAGCAAGGGGGCGATCCAGTGGTACGGGCCGGTGCTGGCCGGCGGCCACCTCATCGGCGTTTCCTCGCGCGGCGACATGGATTTCGTCGATCCCGCGAACGGGCAGGTGGCGTTCCGCGAGAAGCTCGGCGCGGCGGCGCATCTGCCGCCGGTGGTGGCGAACGGCATCCTCTATACCCTGACCGACGACGGCAAGCTGACGGCCTGGCGCTGAAGCGTTGCCGATGGACGCCGTGCCGCCGCGAATCGTCATCCTGGGCCGGCCCAATGTCGGCAAGTCGACGCTGTTCAACCGGCTGGCGGGGAAAAAGCTGGCGCTGGTCGACGACAGGCCGGGCGTCACCCGCGACCGCCGCGAGGGCAAGGCGCGCCTGTTCGATCTGGGCTTCACCGTGGTCGACACCGCCGGCCTAGAAGAGGCCGAAGCCGGCAGCCTCTCCGACCGCATGCGCCGGCAGTCGGCGGCGGCGCTCGACGGGGCGACGGCCGCCCTCTTCGTCATCGACGGCCGCGACGGCGTGACCGAGGCCGACCGTCACTTCGCCCGCTGGTTGCGCCAGCAGGCTGGCGTGCCGGTGATCCTCGTCGTCAACAAATGCGAGGGCCGCGCCGCCGAAGCCAGCCTGCTGGAAGCCTATGCGCTTGGCCTTGGCGATCCGGTGCCGTTTTCCGCCGAGCATGGCGAGGGGCTGGCCGACCTGTTCGAGGCCCTGGCGCCGCATATTCCCGAGGCGGGCGATGGCGACGCCGGCGACGCCGAACCGTCGCCCGACGCGCCGCTGGCGCTGGCCATCGTCGGCCGGCCGAACGCCGGCAAGTCGACGCTGCTGAACCGGCTGCTGGGCGAGGAACGGCTGCTGACCGGGCCGGAGGCCGGCATCACCCGCGATTCGATCAGCATTCCCTGGGTGTGGCGCGACCGCGAGGTGCGCCTGATCGACACCGCCGGGATGCGCCGCCGCTCGAAGGTGGTGGACAAGCTGGAAAAGCTGGCCGTCGCCGACGGCCTGGCCGCCGTCGATTACGCCGAGGTGGTGGTGCTGCTGCTGGATGCGACGCTTGGCCTTGAAGCGCAGGATCTGCGCATCGCCGACACCGTGCTCGCCGAGGGGCGCGCCCTGATCGTCGCCATCAACAAATGGGATTCGGCCGAAGACGGCAGCCGGCTGTTCAACGGCATCAAGAAGGCGCTGGACGAGGGCCTGGCGCAGGTGAAGGGGGTGCCGCTGCTGACGGTGTCGGCGCTGACGGGCAAGGGGCTCGATACCCTGATGGAGGTGGCGTTCGAAACCCGCGACCTCTGGAGCCGGCGGGTGCCGACGGCGGCCTTGAACCGCTGGTTCGAGGCGGCCATGGCCCGCAACCCGCCGCCGGCGCCGGGCGGCCGCCGCATCAAGCTGCGCTACATCACCCAGGCGCGTTCGCGCCCGCCCACCTTCATCGTCTTCGGCACCCGGACCGACGAGCTTCCCGACAGCTACAGCCGCTATCTGGTCAACAGCCTGCGCGAGGATCTGGGGCTGAAGGGGCTGCCGATCCGCCTCAACCTCCGGCAGTCGCGCAACCCTTACGGCGACTGATCGACAGCCGGCGCCGAGACCGCCGCGTTCCCGGAGGCATTGCTGCCGACATTTGGAATCAGCAGCAGCGCCGCCAGCGCGCCGGCGACGATGCCGATGGCGAGGCCAACGATCCAGACGAGGATGACCCTTCGACCCCGCATGGTCCGGCCTATTGTTTCTGAAGCTTGCGGTGCATCGGGCAGGCCTTGGCTTGGCTTCGGTTGCTCATTGCCATGCACAAATCGTGCCAGTTGGATGCATCTGCTATTTCAAGCGGTTGTTTTCTTAATTTGCGATCAATTGTAAAATATCCCGACAGTCAGTAGCGGGCGGCCACGAACCACAGGCCATCGGACGGCGCATTGAGCGGCAGGGCGGCGCGGTCGCGGGCGTCGAGCGCGCGCTTCATGTCGCCGGCCGTCCAGCGCCCTTCGCCGACGAACACCAGCGCCACCACCATCGAGCGCACCTGATGTTGCAGGAAGGAGCGCGCGGCGGCGTGGATGCGCACTTCGTCGCCATGGGTCTCCACCTCCAGCCGGTCGAGCGTTTTCAAGGGCGAGGCCGCCTGGCAATGCACATGGCGGAAGGTGGTGAAATCGTGGCGGCCGACGAGATGCGCCGCCGCCCGCCGCATGGCGGCCACGTCCATCGCCTTCGGCCGCCGCCACACCAGGCCCAGATGAACGGTGGCGGGCGCCCGCCGGCACAGGATGCGATAGCAATATTCGCGGCCCACGCAGGAAAAGCGGGCGTGAAAATCGGCGGCGGCTTCCGCGGCGGCAAGGATGGCGACCGGCTCGCCGGCCAGCCTCAGGCGGGCGTTCAGTGCTTCCGTCAGCCGGAACGGCGTCAGCGGTTTTTCGATGTCGGCGTGCGCGGTCATGGCGAGGGCGTGCACCCCGGCGTCCGTCCGCCCGGCGCCCTCCACCGTCACCGTCTCGCCGGTGACGGCGAAAATGGCCTGTTCGATGGCGCCCTGCACGCTTGGCCCGTGGCGCTGGCGCTGCCAGCCCATATAGGGGCGGCCGTCATATTCGACCGTCAGGCGGAAGCGCCGCATCAGAGCATTTGGCCGGGCGCGAGGCGCCGGCCGCGCAGGAACGCCTCGGCCGGCATCGGCCGGCCGCCGGCCGGCTGCACGGTGACGAGGCGAAGGCCGCCCTTCCCTGTGGCGACGACGGCGCCGGGAAGAAGGGTGCCGGGCGCGTCGGCGATGTCGGCGGCGTCGGCGATGTCGGCCTCGATCAGCTTCACCCGTTCGGCGCCGCACGGGAACCAGGCGCCGGGCGACGGCTGCATGGCGCGCACCAGCCGTTCGAGTTCGACGGCGGGCCTGGCCCAGTCGATGCGGCTTTCCGCCTTGTCGATCTTGGCGGCGTAGCTGGCCCCTTCGGGTTGCGGCGTCGTCGGCCATGGCGTCGGGCGGTTCAGCACGCCGAGCAGCAGCGCGGCGCCAAGATCGGCCAGCGCCGCCGTCAGTTCGCCGCTGGTCTGGCGCCCGATGGCAAGCCTTGCCGTCGCCAGCATCGGCCCGGTGTCAAGGCCGCGCTCCATGGCCATGATGGTGACGCCGGTTTCCTTGTCGCCGGCAAGGATGGCCCGCTGCACCGGCGCCGCGCCGCGCCAGCGCGGCAGCAGCGAGGCGTGGATGTTGAGGCAGCCATGCCGGGGCGCCGAAAGGATGGCGGCCGGCAGCAGCAGGCCATAGGCGGCGACCACCGCCGCATCGAGGTGAAGCGCCGCGAACTCCGCCTGCACATCGGCGTCGCGAAGGGTTGCCGGGGTGCGGACGGCAAGCGCCAGCGCCTCGGCGCGCTGCTGCACCGCCGACACGGCGAGGCGGCCGCGGTTGCCGCGGCGCGGCGGCTGCGAATAGACGGCGGCGATGT
>CAYYGQ010000137.1:0-5947 GCA_964471485.1 uncultured Sandaracinobacter sp.
CTGCCCCTACAAGAAGATCTATTACAACTGGTCATCCGGCAAATCCGAGAAATGCGTGTTCTGCTATCCGCGCATCGAAGCCGGCCATCCGACGGTGTGCTCGGAAACCTGCGTCGGCCGCATCCGCTATCTGGGCGTGCTGCTCTATGATGCCGACCGCATCGAGCAGGCCGCCTCCACGGAAGACGAGGGCGACCTTTATCAGGCCCAGCTCGACATCTTCCTCGACCCCAACGACCCCGAGGTGCAGCAACAGGCTCTGGCCGACGGCATCGCCGAAAGCTGGCTGGAGGCGGCGAAGAAATCGCCGGCCTGGAAGATGGCGGTCGAATGGAAGATCGCCTTTCCCCTCCACCCGGAATACCGCACGCTGCCCATGGTCTGGTATGTGCCGCCCTTGTCGCCCATTCAGGCCCACGCCAATTCGGGCGCCGTCGGCGCCGACGCCGCCGGCCTGCCCGATGTCGATTCGCTCAGGATTCCGGTGCGCTATCTGGCCAATCTGCTGACCGCCGGCAACGAGGCGCCGGTCACTTCGGCGCTGAAACGGATGCTGGCCATGCGCGCCTGGTTCCGCGCCAGGCAGCTTGGCGAGCCGCAGGACATCGCCATGCTGGAATCGACCGGGCTCGATCCGAAAACCGCCGCCGACATGCACCGTTATCTGGCCATCGCCGACTATGAGGACCGCTTCGTCATCCCGACGGCGCACCGCGAGGAAGCGGAAAACGCCTACCAGTTGCGCGGCGGCTGCGGCTTCACCTTCGGCAACGGCTGCGACGGCATCGACGCCAAGGCCGGCCTGTTCGGCGGCAAGATGGGCCGGCGCAAGATGATCCCCATCCGCATGGTCGACGAGGATGTGGGATGAGGAACCGCCACGAACATACGCTGCGGGCGCTGGCCGCCCTCCTCGCCTACCCGGACGAGGAACTGCTGGCCGATCTTGCCGATATCGCCGCGGTGCTGGAGGGGGCTTCCGGCCTTTCCCGCGAAGCTCGCGGGCAATTGCTGGCGCTGGCCACCGAGCTTGGCAACGACGCCCTTCTTGAGGCGCAGGTGCGCTACGTCGACCTGTTCGACCGTGGCCGCTCCACCTCGCTCAATCTGTTCGAGCATGTCTATGGCGACGGCCGCGACCGTGGCCCGGCGATGATCGAGCTTCGCCAGCGCTACCAGCGCCTCGGTCTCGAACAGGCCGGCCACGAGCTTCCCGACCATCTGCCGGTGCTGCTGGAATATCTCAGTTGCTGCGACCAGGCCGAAGTGCCGGAACTGCTGGGCGAGTGCGAGGAACCCCTGCGGAAGCTGGGCGAAGCGCTGGCCCGGCGGCAGAGCCGCTATGCGGCCGTCGTCGCCGCGCTGCTGGCGCTGGCCGGCCTTCCCCGGCTCGACCCGGCGGCCGCCCCGTCGCCGCCCGAGGATCCCGACCGCGACTGGGCGGAACGCCCGGCCTTCGAACCGTTGCACAGCCGGCAGACAGCCGCATCCAGCAGAGGAGCGCAACCATGACCCTGCCACCCGCCTGGAACCAGTTCCTGTTCGGAATCTATCCCTATATCTGCCTCGCCGTGCTGCTGCTGGGCAGCCTCATCCGCTACGACCGCGAGCCTTATTCCTGGAAAAGCGATTCCTCGCAGACGCTCAGGGTGAAGACGCTGCGGCTTGGCTCCAACCTGTTCCATTACGGCATATTGGTCGTCGTCGTCGGCCATTTCGCCGGCTTTCTGACGCCGGAATGGGCGATCGGCTGGCTGCTAAGCCCGGCCATGCACCAGTTGCTGGCCATGGTGGCGGGTGGAATCGCCGGCCTCGTCGCCATCATCGGCCTGACGCTGCTGCTGAAGCGCCGCCTCGGCGACCCGCGCATCCGTGGCAACAGCCGCAAATGGGACATCAGCATCGCCCTGATGCTGTGGCTGCAACTGCTGCTCGGCCTTGTCACCGTGCCGCTGTCGGCGCAGCATATGGACGGAGCGATGTTCGAGCAATTGAGCCATTATGTGCAGAGCGTCGTCTATCTCCACGCCGACCCGGCGCTGCTGGAAGGGGTGCCGCCGGTGTATCTGCTGCACATTCTGCTTGGCTTTTCGATCTTTCTCGTCTCGCCCTTCACGCGCATGGTGCATATCTGGAGCGGCGTCGCCTCGGTCGCCTATCTGTTCCGCCCCTACCAGCTGGTCCGCAAGCGCGGCCGCTCGGCGAACTGACATGGCCAGCGTCAACGGCGTCGAAGTCGAGCTCGGCGACTGGCCGACCCCGCAACTGGCGGTGGTGCGCGAACTGCTGCGCCAGCGCGCCGCCGAACTCGGCCATCTGCCGGATGGCGCCGACGACCGCGCCACCGAGCAGGCCATCGAGCGCACCCTTGCCGAGGACGTGGCCGTGCCGGACGCCGACGACGCCTCGTGCCGGCGCTATTATGAGGCCAACCGCAAGCGCTACCGCAGCGGCGACCTGGTTTGCGCGCGCCACATCCTGTTCCAGATCACGCCGGGCGCGCCGGTGCCGCAGATCAGCGCCCACGCCGAAAAGCTGCTGAAGGAACTGCGCGCCAGGCCGGACCATTTCGCCGACGTGGCGCGCGAATTCTCCAACTGCCCCTCGGCCGAGCATGGCGGCAATCTCGGCCAGCTGCAAAGAGGGGAAACCGTCGCCGAGTTCGACAAGGCGATTTTCGAGGACAACACAACCGGAATCCTGCCGAAGCTGGTGACGACGCGCCACGGCTTCCACATCATTGCGATCGACGAACGCATCGAGGGCAAGGAACTGCCCTATGAACTGGTCCGCGCGGAAGTGGCGGCCGAACTGAAGCGGAAGAGCGAGGCGCGGGCGCTGTCGCAATATGTGCAGGTGCTGGCGGCGAACGCCAGAATCGAGGGCGTGGCGTTAGACGCTGCTTCCTCGCCGCTGGTGCAATAGGCCGCCGGCCGGGTGAACCAGCTTTCGGCCCGGTTCCGCGCGGCGCTGGAAACGCTGTCGCCCGGCTATTTTTCCATGGTGATGGCGACCGGAATCCTGTCGATCGGCGCCGATATGCTGGGCCTGCCGTGGCTTGCAAGGGGCCTGTTCGCGCTCAACTGGCTGTTCTTCACCGTGATCGCCGTCCTCGCCGTGCTGCGACTGTTCTGGTATCCGCGCCGCACGCTCCACGATCTGTTCGATCGTGCGGTGGCGCCGGGTTATTTCACCTTTGTCGCCGGCTGCGCGGTGCTGGCGGTGCAGACGCTGTCGATCGCCGGCCATCTGGGCATCGCCCTGCTGCTGGGGGCGGTGGCGCTTCTTGCCTGGATCGTCTTCACCTACACCATCTTTGCCGTGCTGACGGTCAAGGCGGAAAAACCGACGCTCGATCGCGGCATCAACGGCGGCTGGCTGCTGGCCGTCGTCGCTACCCAGTCGGTCGCCGTCCTCGCCGCCATCCTCTCCAACTTCGCCGCGCAGCCGCTCCGCATGGAGATGAACTTCTTCGCCCTGTCCATGTGGCTCTGGGGCGGCATGTTCTACATCTGGATGATGGCGCTGATTTTCTATCGCTATACCTTCTTCCACCTGTCGCCGGCCGATCTGGCGCCGCCCTACTGGATCAACATGGGGGCGATGGCGATCTCGACGCTGGCCGGGGCGCTGCTGATCCTGAACGCGCCGCACGCCGCCTTCCTTCAATCGCTGCTGCCGTTCCTGAAGGGCTTCACCGTCTTCTACTGGGCGACCGGAAGCTGGTGGATTCCGATGCTGGTGGTGCTGGCGGTGTGGCGCCACGGCGTGCGGCGATTCCCCTTCACCTACGACCCGATGTATTGGGGCGCCGTCTTCCCGCTGGGCATGTATGCCGTCGCCACGCTTCGCATGATGGAAGCGATGCACCTCGATTTCCTGCAACCGCTGCCGCGGGCGCTGTTCGCCGCCGGGATGCTGGCCTGGGCGCTTTTATTCTATGGGCAGCTTCGGGCGCTTCGGCGCGGCTGGAGGGGCACGCCCGCCTGATCGGTGCCCCTGATCAGTGGGAATGCGGCCCCAGGGTGCCGTGCAGGCGGGCGTCGTGGGTGCGGAAATGCCCGGAGAACCAGGCTTCGAGCGCCGTCGTCATCCGCGTCGCCATGGCGTCGTCGCCCGGATGCGCTTCGTCCATGATGTCGCGCAGCGTATCGAGCAACTGCTCGTGGTCGTTCTTGTGGGCGTCGAGGTCGGTGTAGCCGGCGCTGCGCATATGCTGCTCTTCCAGGGCGAAATGCGCGGCCACCGTCTGGTAGAGGTCGCCAAGGCAGCGTTCGAGGTCGGCGTCGGGCTTGCCGTCGAGAATGTCGGCGATGGCGAGATTCACCAGGCGGATCATTTCCTGATGTTCGAAGTCGATCGCCGGGTCGCCAAGGCTATATTCGGGTTTCCATTGAATGGGAGGCATGGCGCCACTCCTAGTGCAGAAAAAATCCCCCCTTGAGGGGATCGAAGTCGATGGCGATGCTTTGCTCAGGCGCAAGATCAAGCTCGAAGCGGGCGTTGTGGGTGAAGCCGGCGATCGCCGGATCGTCGTTCATGCGAAGATCGACCACATGGCGGCCGGCGGCCAGCGTCAGCCGGTCGTAGATGCGCGACGGACCGCTTCTGGCGATGCCGCTTGGCCGCAGCTCGCGCGCCAGCATCGCCCGGCCGTCGACATCCATCTCGATGCGGACGGGCGAGCGGCCGCGCTCGCAAAGCTGGCGGCCGCGCATGTTCTGGGGAAGGGCGGCAAGCTCGGCCTCGGTGCGGTCGCGGCAGGCGCGGGCGCCGGAATGGGTGAAGCTCAGGGTGACGAGGCCGCTGTCGGCCGGCAGGCTTTGCCATTGCGGCCGGCCCGAAAGCATGGCCGCCCCGAAGGCCAGCGGCAGGGTGACGGCCAAGCCGCCCAGCAGTTGCGGCCAGCGGCGGCGCCAGTCGATCGAAAGCCGGGTCATGATGCCTGCTCCGCTTTCCGGCCCGGATGAAGGCGGCGGCTGGCGGCGGCCATGGCCTCGGCGGCCTCGTCGTCGCCGAGCGGGCGTATGTGCGTATAGGGAGGCGCGTCGTTCAGGCTGGCGGCGAACTCCGCCAGTTCGCGGTCCAGCCTGTCCTTTTCGGTCACGCCGGCCCAGATGGCGCGCAGCCGTTCGCGCGGCACGCGGGCGCGCAGATAGGGGTCGCGGGTGCGCTCGATCCGCGCCTCGGTCCAGTCGCGGCCGCGGCGGTTGAAGCAGTCGCGCTCCGAGCAGCCGGCGATGGCGACGCCGTCGGCCAGCCCCTTGCTGAGGATATAGTCGAACAGCGACGGCGGCGCCATGGCGACGCACGACAGCAGCACCCGCCCCGGCGCCGGATCGCGCGCCGCGCCATGGGCGCAGGCGATGGTGAGGATGCGGTTTTCCCCGGACAATTGTTTCGCCGCCGCGATTGTTTCGGCGCGGACGCTGGCCAGCGGATGCGCGGGCATGTCGATCCCGGTAATCAGATCGCCCGAGCGGCGGAACGGCGAGGACGACGGGCAGGCGCCCATGCAGATGCCGCAGGAGACGCAACGGTCGGGGTCCACCTCGGCCTGGAAGGCGAAGGGCAGATCGTCGGTGCGCGGCACCAGCTGGATGGCGCCATAGGGGCAGTCGTTGACGCAGTGCGAGCAGCCATTGCAATGGTCGAGGAACACTTCGGCGGCCGCTTCCTCGCGGCGCGGCGGCAGCCAGGGCAGGCCGGCCAGCAGCAGGGAAAGGCCGATGGCGCCGAACCAGATGAAGCCCGGCGGCACGCGCTCGATCACCGGGAATAGCGACAGAAAGAACCAGTCGAGGCCGATTTGCGAGGGATGGCTGGCGAGATCGGCCGCCGCCCCAAGCGGCGCCGGCCGCGCCAGCGCCACCACGAGAAGGGCGGCGACGGTGATAACGGCAAGCCCCTGTTTCGGCCGGGTGCGCGCCACGGCGATGCGCTGGAT
>CAYYGQ010000138.1:0-5904 GCA_964471485.1 uncultured Sandaracinobacter sp.
GGCCCTGTTTCTGACCCTGTTTCTGGCCCTGTTCCTGACCCTGTTCCAGCAACCGCGACAGCGCCTTGCGGTCGATCTTGCCGCTGGGGCTGACCGGCATCCGTTCCAGCACCACCACCTTGCGCGGGATCATATAGGAGGGAAGGCGCGCCCGGCAGCCCTTGCGGATGTCGGCCGGGCTTGTGGTCGGGCTGGTGACGAAGGCGACGATATGGTCGGACTGCCCGGTCGAGGCCGGCGGCCAGACGATGGCGGCCACTTCGGGCGTGCCCGACACGTCGCGCAGCACGGCGTCGATTTCCAGCAGCTCGATCCGATAGCCGTTCAGCTTCACCTGATCGTCGATGCGGCCGTGGAACAGATAGCCGTGCCGGTCGCTGCAAGTGGCCAGGTCGCCGGTGCGGTAGAAGCGCGTGCCGTCGCCGTCTTCGAAGAAGCGGCTTTGGTTCAGGTCGGGGGAATTGGTGTAGCCGGGCGTCACCTGGCTGCCGCCGAGCAGCAGCTCGCCCAATCCCTTCTGTTCGCTCTGTCCGTCCTCTGGATTTGCGCCGTCGATGGCGCAGCGCTGCTCGCCGATCGGCCAGCCGAGCGGCACCACCGCCATGTCGCCAAGGCCGTCGGGGCGCTGCACTTCATAGGCGGTGAAGGCGATGGTGGCCTCGGTGGGGCCGTAGATGTTCCAGAGGCGGGCCTCGGGGGCGGCCGCCGCGAAATCGCGCGCCAGCGACACCGCCAGCGGCTCGCCGCAGAACAGCGCCGTCCTCAGCGAGGGGAGGGCGTTTTCGCGCAACTGGCCGAGGCGGTTGCAGAAGGCGGCGAGCGACGGCACCGAAAACCACGAGGTGAGGGCGCGCTCGTTGACGAAATCGGCAATCGCCATGTTGCGCGCCGCCGGCAGGATGTTCAGTTCGGCGCCGGCCATGAAGGTGACGAAGATGTCGTGGACGGACAAATCGAACGACAGGTCGAAGAAGTGCGAGGCGCGGTCGTCTGCGGTCAGCTTGGCGATGGGGGCGATGCCGTCCAGATAGGCGTCGACGTTCGAATCGAGGATTCGCACCCCCTTGGGTTCGCCGGTCGTGCCCGAGGTGAACATGGTGTAGAGCGTCGGCCGGCCGTCGTCGGCGAGGGTCGCCGGCTGGCCTGGGCCTTGCAGCAGCGGCGTTCCATCGGCGCCGTAAACGCCGATCCCGGCATCGGCGGCCTCCGCAAGCGCGGTTCCCACTTTGGCGGTGTCGGCGTTGCAGAGGATGGCGCGCGGCCTGGCCAGGTGCAGCACTTTTTGCAAGCGGTCCGGCGGCAGCGTCGGGTTCAGCGGCAGATAGCTGCGCCCCGAGAGCACGGCGGCCAGCACCCCGGTGATCGAGGCGAGGTCGCGCTGGCAATGGATGCCGATGGCGCCGCCGGGGGCAAGCTCGCGGTCGAAGCGCGCCGCCAGTGCGCCGGCGCGGTCGAACAGCTCGGCGTAGGAGAAGGTCGCGCCGTCCACCCAGAGGGCGGGGCGCCGGGCATGTTGCGCGGCGGCGGCGCGCAGGCGTTCCCGAAACCGGCTCGTCATTTGCTGGCAAACTCCAGGATATGCACATTTTCAGCGAAGCCGGCGCGCGCCCAGAAGGCGAGCGCCCGGCCGTTGTCGGCAAGAACGCGGGTCTGGATTCGGGTTGCGCCCTGCTGGCGCAGCCAGGCCACGGCCCGTTCGACGAGGCGCCCGGCGGCCCCCGTTCCTTGCAGGGCCGGCGCCGCATAGACTTCCTCGATCGAGCCGACCACCGTGTGCCGCATCCCCGGCACCAGGCGCAGCACCGCCCAGAGATAGGCTTCGGCGCTGCCGTCCGCCCCGGCGACAAAACAGTGCTGGCGCTTGCCCTGGACGAGCGCCGGAGTCGTCCGCTCCAGCATGGCCGGAAGGTCGGCCGGAAGGTCGAGGAGACCGGCGGCGATCTGCGTTTCGAAGAAGGCGCGGCGCAGGGCGAGCAGGCGGCCGAGATCGTCGGCGGTGGCGTCGCGGATCGGCGCTGTCGTCACGGATTCGCCCCGGCGCCGACAAGGCGGAGGACGATTTCGACGACCTTGCCGTGGCTCGTCATCTCCACCACGGCGTCGTCGGGGATTTCGATGGCGAATTCCTCCTCGATGGCGGCGATCAGGTGCATGTGGCCGACGGAATCCCATTCCGGCGCCACATTATAGTGCAGGTCGTCGTTGATGTCGGCCTCGTCGACGCCGAGTTCGTTGACGAAGATTTCCGCGAGTTTTGCCGCAACGGCCGCTTTGTCCATGCTTTTCCTTTCAGCGGATCCCGTCCCAGTTGCGGATGCCCCAGGGGCCGAGTTCCATGTCTTTTTCGATGACGCGGGCCGGATTGCCGGCGACGAGGCAGCCCGAAGGCACGTCGCGCATGACGACGCTGCCGGGGGCGACGATGCAACTGTCGCCGATGCGGACTCCGGCGGTGATGATGGCCTAGGCGCCGATATGGCAGTTGCGGCCGATGAAGGTGTCGAGATGCTCGGAGCGGACGAAATCGTGGGTAAGGATCATGGCGTGCGGGCCGATGCCGGTGTCGACGCCGATGTGGATGCCTTTGGGGTTGGTCTTGTCCAGTTCGGCCTTCAGCGAGATGCGGGCGCCGGCGCCGATGTCCATGCCCCAGACGCGCCGCAGCATCGCGGTGCGGCCGTCCACCACCCGGTTGCGGAGCTTCGTTCTCAGCCTGGACAGCAGTTTACGCATTTTCCAGTTCCTATGGCCCAGTTCTTATGGGCCAGTTCCTATGGCCCGGTTGCGGCCGGCAGCGCCTGGCGGTTGATCCGCTTCAGCATCGCGGCCGAGGGCGCCATGCCGACGAGGCCGCGCAGCATGGCGAGACCGGCCGGCCGCTGCCGCCGCATCAGGCAGCGGAACGCCTTCAGCGTGCCGTAGGCGAAGGCGACGGGGACTGCAACGGGGCGAACGCTCGCCAGAAAGCGGATGCGGTTGCGCGCCATGAAATAGGCGGAGAGCGGCGACGGGCCGGTATGAACGGTGGCCGAGCCGATGCTGTGGCCGCCCAGATGGTGCGCCGGCGCCTCGGGGCAGAGCAGCAGCGGCAGATCCCCGCGCCTGAGGCACCACTCCACTTCCTCGTAGAACAGGAAATAGCGTTCCGGCATCAGCCCGGCCTGTTGCACGAATGCGCGCGAGGCCAGCATGTGGGCGCCGGAAATATAGTCGAGCGCCCGCTCGGCCGGCGGCGGCACGTCGCGGCCAACCAGCGTCTGGTTGAAGGGGGTGCAGGTGCCGGTCCAGAGGTTGACGCGGCCGCCGTCCGACTGGATCATCAGCGGCGGCTGCTGGTAGAAGACGCGGCCGCCGATGACGCCGTAGCGGCCGGCGGCCCGCGCCGTTTCCACCAGCTTCCGGGCGGTGCCGTTCTCGACCACGCAGTCGGGGTTCAGGATCCACATCGCCTCGACATCGGGCATGGCAAGGAGGGACTTGAGGCCGAGGTTGACGCCGCCGGCAAAGCCCAGATTTTCCGGCGAGCGGATGAGACCGGCCGCGCCTTCGGGAAGATGGTGGATTTCGCTGGTGGATTCGACCAGCGGCCGGGGGCGGGGCGGGGCGGGGCGGAACAGGCCGTCGCCTTCGGCATTGGCCTTGCCGGCGGCCCAGGCCCGCACCTGCTCCGCCGTGTTGTCGGCGGAGGCATTGTCGACCACGAGGATACGCAAGGCGCCGGGGTCGACCCCTTCGCTCGACGCCAGGCTGGCGAGGCAGCGGCCGATGACATCGCCGGCGTTGTAGGTCACCACCACGACACCGACGACCATCCGCAAAACCCCATCCGGCACCAGAACATGGCACGCCCCGGCGCGCGGCCGGGCAATTGCCCCGACGTATATCGACGCATATCGACGCTGGCCCGCTTACGAAAGCGGGGGAGCAAGCACAAGTCCGGGCGCGGCCGGCCGGGTTGGGAAAGCTACGGAATGGATCATTCTCTTGCTTCGGGCCACCAGTCCTGGCGCCAGCCGGCGACATCCTCGACGGCCGCCCCCGAGGCGTCGCGGGCCGGTGCGTAGCGGAAGCGCTCCAGGGCGAGGCGGCAGGTGGTGGCGTCGCGCGCCGGCGTGCCGCTGGGGCGGACGATGGCGCAAGCCGTGGGCCGGCCGTCCGCGCCGACCGTCAGGCGGATGGTGACGCTGCTGGCCGGCGTGTCCTTTGCGCGCACGCGGGGAAAGTCGCGCCGGCCGATGTTGCCGGCGATGCGCCGGGCGCGGACGGCGACAGCGGCGGCGCCGGAGCCGCTGGCGCCGAGGCCGCTTGCCGCGCCGCTTCCCGTGCCGTTGCCAGAGCTGGCGCCGGCGCCGCTGCTGGCCGGCGGGGCGGCCGGGGCCGCCAGGGGAGCGGGAAGCGGGGCTGGAACCGGGGCTGGAAGCGGCGGCGCCTCGGCGATTTCGATCGCCGGCGGCGCCACGGTGGCGGGGATGTCCGCAAGAAGCGGCGCCGGCGCCGCCCCTTCTTCCGCTGGCGGCGGCGGCGCCGGAACGTCGACCACGGTCAGCGCCGCGCTGGCGGCCGGCGGCGCCGGCGTGGCGGCCTGCAGCAGCAGCGACAGCGCCGCCCCGTGCAGCAGCAGCACCAGGGCAAGCGACAGCCCGCGTCGCGCCGGATCGGGGCGGGAGAGGAGGGTCTCCATGGCCCTGCCGAGGTGGAGAGCGGGGCGACGCTTGGCAAGATGCGCCGCCGCCGCGCTAAATCCGTGGCAGATCCGTGGGACGACACGGCTGCCGCCCGCGCCTCCGCCGGCGGCTGCGGTCAGCTACAGCCGCTGGTGGCGCCGCAGGTGTCGCATTTCTCGCAGGTGCCGTTCCTGACCATGGTGAAGTTCGAGCATTCGAGGCAGATGTTGCCGGTATAGCCGCGCAGGATGGCCTGCTGGCGGCGCCTGGCCTCCACCGCCTTCGGGTCGGCTTCGGCCTCGTCGGGGAACAGGTCGCGGGTGACCGTCGCCACGCCGGTGGCAGCGACATAGGCGGTGGCGGCGCGGCCGCCGCTTCCCCGGCTGTCTTCCCGGCCGTCTCCCCGGCTGGCGGCGGATTCGTCGTGGGCGATGTCTTCCGCCAGTTCCTTGGCGCGCTCGGCATATTCCTCGCGATATTGGGCGGCGTCCTGCGCGCGCTCGGTCGGCGATGCTTTCAGCGCCGGCGCTTGCGAGCGCGACATCAGCGGCGGGTGGCCGCGCGTCAGCCCCTTCGAAATCACCGTCGACTTGCCTTCGCGAAAGCCCCTGCCAAGGGCGGTGTTGGAAAAGTCCGAGGTGTCGACATGGGCGAGATCGGTGCGGTCGAGATAGGAGATGGCCAGCTCGCGGAACACATAGTCGATGATCGAGGTCGCCGACTTGATGGCCTCGTTCCCTTGCACCATGCCGGCCGGCTCGAACTTCACGAAGGTGAAGGCCTCGACATATTCATCGAGCGGCACGCCATATTGCAGGCCGAGCGAGATGGCGATGGCGAAATTGTTCATCATGGCGCGGAAGGCAGCGCCTTCCTTGTGCATGTCGATGAAGATTTCGCCGAGGCGGCCGTCGTCGAACTCGCCGGTGCGCAAATACACCTTGTGGCCGCCGACGATGGCCTTCTGGGTATAGCCCTTGCGGCGGTTCGGCAGCCGCTCGCGTTCGTGCAGGAACTGGACGACGCGCTCGGCCACCTGAGCAGCGCGGGCGGCGGCCGGCGCCGCCAGCAGCGTTTCCACCTGCTCGTCCGCTTCTTCCTCGTCTTCGGCGATCAGCGAGGCGTTCAATGGCTGCGACAGCTTCGAGCCGTCGCGGTAGAGCGCGTTCGCCTTCAGCCCCAGCTTCCACGACAATAGATAGGCGGCCTTGCAATCCTCGACCGTCGCTTCGTTCGGCAT
>CAYYGQ010000139.1:0-5894 GCA_964471485.1 uncultured Sandaracinobacter sp.
CGTCATCAGCGGCATGTCGCCCATATAGACGTCCTGCTCCTTGATATCGATGACCGAGCGGGTGCCGGTGTCGACATCGACTTCGAAGACGATGAGGCGGAGCGTCACGCGCATCGGCGCCGCATAGGTCATGCCGCGCTGCCGGCATTCCTCTTGGTCGTATTTCGGATCTTCCAGCTCATAGTCGACGAAATCCAGCTCGGCGGTGCCGGCGAAGTCGCGGATCGGGAACACCGAGCGGAGCGTCTTTTCAAGGCCGGACACATAGCCGTCTTTCGGCCTGGAACGCAGGAAATGCTCATAGCTTTCGCGCTGCACCTCGATGAGGTCGGGCATCTCCACCGCTTCGGCGATGTTGCCGAACAGGCGACGGCTGCGGGGGGTGGCGCGGAAATGTCCGTTCGAGGAAAGGGCGGCTGGTTCGACGGCCTTCGATGCCATGTGGCAAGCTTCCTTCAGTCAGTTGTTCCGGGCGCAACGCTCGAAAAGCGCGAAACAGGCCATTCGCCGAAAGGGAATGCCCTTCGGCCATGGCCTGTTTCGCGTCGTTTCGATGGCCATTTCATCCCATGCTGTGACGGCGCCGCGCGACAACGCCCTCTGTCCCGGATGAAACTGGTGTGCGCCATATAGGAAGGGATCGGCCGTATGTAAATGGGCCGCATGCAACGCGCGTGGCGCGTCAATCGGGCAAGCGCCAGTCAATGGCGCTATTCAGGAAGGCGCCAGTCAATGGCGCCGTGCCCCCGCGCCTCCAGAAAGGCGTTCGCCTGCGAAAAAGGCCGGCTGCCGAAAAAGCCGCTGTGCGCCGCCAGCGGCGACGGGTGCGCCGCCTTCAGCACCAGGTGCCGCCCGCCGTCGACGAAGGCCGCCTTCGCCTGTGCATAGCGCCCCCAGAGCAGGAACACCGCCGGCGTCGCCCGCTCCGCCACCAGCCGGATCACTTCGTCGGTGAAGCGCTCCCAGCCGTGGCCGGCGTGCGAGGCCGGCCGCCCCAGCTCGACCGTCAGCACGCTGTTCAGCAGCAACACCCCCTGCCCGGCCCAGGATTCCAGGCAGCCGTGCCTTGCGGGCGGGATGGCAAGATCGTCCTGCAACTCCTTGTAGATGTTTCGCAACGATGGCGGAATCGCCACCCCCTTCGGCACCGAGAAGGAAAGGCCATGCGCCTGCCCCGCGCCATGGTAAGGATCCTGGCCGAGGATCACCACCTTCACCCGGTCGAGCGGGGTCCGGTCCATGGCGTTGAACCAGTTGGCGGCTTTCGGCAGGATGGTCTTGCCGCGCCGGCGCTCGTCCAACAGGAAGCGCTTCAGATCCTGCATGAACGGCTGGCCGAACAGTGGCGCCAGCGGCTGGCGCCAGCTTTCCTCCAGCCGCACTTCGCCCGTCGCCATGGCGCTCGTCACCATGGGGTCAGGCGCTCCAGTGCACGTCGATGGCCTGCGCCGAATCGGCCAGCACCCGGCCGACCGCATGGCGCGAACCCGCCCCTTCTTTCAGCGCCTGCTCCAGCACCGCCCGTTCCTGGTCGCCGTCCAGGGAAAGCAGCAGCGAGCGCGCCGCCAGGATCGACGCCCGCGTCAGCGTCACCCGCGCCGCGCCGCCATCGCCCGGCACCAGGCCGACGGCGCGGTGCGGCGCCGTCAGCGCATGGTCGAGATCGGCGCCGGGCAGGATGGCGGCGACATGGCCGTCCGCCGCCACTTCCAGCCAGACGAGGTCGAGCGGCCAGTGCAGCGCCTGCAAGCGGGCATCGGCCGCCCGCCCGGCCTCGGCCACCGCCAGGTCGCCCCCCGTCAGCGGCACGACGCGGGCGCCCAGCGGCAGGAAGCGCTCGGCAAGCCGCCGCGCCGCCGAGCGCGGGTCTTCGACCGAAAGCAGGCGGTCGTCGGTGGGGACGATGGTGACATGCTTCCAGCGCAGTTTTTCCGCCTTCAGCCGGTCGAGCACGGCAAGCGCCCGATCCTCGGCGGAGAGGGCGACCACGGCGTCGCCGCGCGCCTCCAGCGACGATTCGATCAGGAAGCGGATATCGCCGGCCACCGCCTCGACCCGCTCGTCCGCGTCGTCATAGTCCCACCATTCGACTTCGATCATCGGCCCGTCTTTCCTGCCATTTTCCTGCCATTGGCGCCGGTGCGCTTGCCGGCGCGCTTTACGTGCGCCGGCGTCCAAGGTCCACTGTTCGCCAAGAAGGTTGCGGCCGGCCGCCGCCTTCTTTATCAGGCCCGGGACAGCCGGCTCTTCGCTTCTCCGGACAATTGAGGGCACTCTCGCGTGGCAACTGTAGTGAACGCCTCCCTTCTCGCGGCCCGCATGGCCATGATCGAAAGCCAGTTAAAGCCCTGCGGGGTGGTGTCGCCGCGTATTTCGGCGGCGTTCCTTCAGGTGGCGCGCGAGCAATATGTCGCCGCCGGTCGCCGCGGCCTCGCCTATGTCGATGCCGCGCAGCCGCTTGGAAACGGCCGCGCCTTGCTGGCGCCGCTCAGCCTCGGCCTGCTGCTGGAGGAAGCCGCGGCGCAGCCGCACGAGCATGTGCTGGTGGTGGGGGCGGCGACCGGCTATTCGGCGGCGCTGCTTGCCTCGCTGGCAAGCTCGGTGGTGGCGCTGGAATGCGACCCGGCCCTGGCCGAAACCGCGCGCGCCAATCTTCGCGATTCAACCAATGTGTCCGTGGTCGAAGGCCCGCTCGACAGGGGATGGGCCGATGGCGCGCCGTATGATGTCATGTTGATCGACGGAGCAGTGGAGCAGCAGCCGGCGGAACTGGCGTCGCAACTGGCCGAGGGCGGCCGGATGCTGGCCATTCTGATCGGCGCGGACGGCGTCAGCCGCGCGGCGAGAGGGATACGGCGTGGCGCATCGCTGTCGCTGGAGCCGTTCGCCGAAGCGCCGGGCCAGTTGCTTCCGTCGTTCGGCAAGGCACGACAATTCCGGTTTTGAAAGCGCGCATGTGAAATATCTGCTTCTTGCCTCGGCACTTCTTGCGTCATCGGTCCAGGCGGAAACACTCTCGGACGCCATCCGCGCCGCCTATGATTCGAACCCGCTGATCGCCGCCGCGCGCGCCCAGTTGCGCCAGGTCGACGAAACGGTGCCGATCGCCCTTGCCGGAACGCGGCCGACCGTCAATTTCGTCGGCGACTTCACCCAGCAGCTCACCCACGATGTCGGCTATGCCGGGCAGATCTGGCGCGGCGGCGCCCAGCTCGTGCAGCCGATCTATCAGGGCGGCCGCGTCCGCGCCGGCGTCTCCGCCGCCGAGGCGCAGATCGCCGCCTCGCGCGCTCGCCTACGCGAAACCGAATATCAGGTGATCGTCGACACCATCATCGCCTATGCCGATGTGCTGAAAAGCGATTCCGTGGTGGCCCTCAACGAGGGGCAGGTGAAGCTGTTGTCGGAGCAGTTGCGCGCCTCGCAGGATCGCTTCGAGGTCGGCGACCTGACGCGCACCGATGTCGCGCAGAGCGAGGCGCGCCTCGCCGCCGCCACCGCCGGGTTGCAGGCCGTGAACGGCCAGCGCATTCTGGCGCGCCAGGCCTATCGGCGCATCGTCGGCCATGATCCGGTCGATCTGGAGCCGCTGCCCGCCCTGCCCGACGCCCCCGACAGCGACCAGGTGGCGCGCGACACCGCCGTCGACAACAACCCCGGCCTGGCCGCGGTGCGCCTCTCCGAGCGGGCGGCCATGGAGAACGTCCGCGTGGCGAAAGCGGCGCACGGGCCGACCGTCAACCTCAACACCGGCGCCCTCTATGTGCAGGGGCGCGGCATTTCCTCCGGTCTCACCGGCTTCACGCCATCGCTTTCGGTGTCGGCGGGCATGCCGCTCTTTAGCGGTGGCCTGATCGCGGCGCGCGTGCGCCAGGCGCAGGCGGCGCAAAGCCAGGCGCTGGAAAACATCAGCCAGACCGAGCGCACCGTCCGCGAAGGCGCCACCAACAATTACACCCTGCTGCGAACTTCGGAAGCCATCATCGATTCGGCCAAGCTGCAAATCAGCGCCAACGAACTGGCGGCCGAAGGCGTGCGCCAGGAAAATGAAGTAGGAAACCGCGACGTGCTCGACGTGCTGAACGCCGAGCAGGAACTGCTGAACTCGCGCGTCAATCTGGTGCAGGCGGAACGCGACCTTTATGTCACCACCTATCGCCTGTTCCAGGTGATGGGAACGCTGGAAACGGCGCTTGGCGCCGCGGCGCCGATCGGCCGCTATGATGCCGAGGCCAACGCCGCCCGCGTGCGCGCCAAGGGCTGGCAGGAATTCGGCTACGATCCAGACCCGCGCGAGGACCTCGGTCGCAATCGGCCGGCTCCTGTGCTAGGCCCGACTCAATAGCCGCCCTCCCGATCACCAGCGAACCAGAACCGATGCCCAGAAAAGCACTCGATCCGAACCTCGCCTCGATTCTCGAATCCATCCGGGCGACGCTTGGCTCGGGCGATGCAGCCGGCGCGCCCGCCGCCGCCGCCGACCACAGGCCCGACCGCGACGGGCAGGACGGCGAAGACAAAGCGGCGGCCGGCGACGACCCCACCGAACGAGGCCGCCGCGCGGCGCGCGCCGCCCGCCACTCCTTCGCCAAAAGCCGCACCGTCGAGGAATTTCTGGCGGATCTTGCCCGCCCCTATGTGCAGTCCTGGCTTGCCGACCATCTGCCCGAACTGGTGCAGAAAATGGTGGCCGAGGAAATCGGCCGCCTCACCGGCCGCGACTGAGGCCCTGCCTCTTTCCCCTGCCCCTTTCCTTGCGCGGCGACAGCGACTAACCCGCAAGCCATGCTGGAAAAGACCTTCACGCCCGCCGAAATCGAAGCCCGCTGGTATCGACACTGGGAGGAAAGCGGCGCCTTCCGCCCGGCCCGCCCCGACGCCCGCCCCTACACCATCGTGCTGCCGCCGCCGAACGTCACCGGCACCCTCCACATCGGCCATGCCCTGAACCAGACGTTGCAGGACATTCTCATCCGCTGGCAGCGCCTCAAGGGGGCGGATGCGCTCTGGGTGGTCGGCACCGACCACGCCGGAATCGCCACGCAAATGGTGGTCGAGCGCCAGCTGGCCAAAGACGGGCTGGACCGAAAGCAGCTGGGCCGGAAGGCATTTCTTGAGAAAGTCTGGGCCTGGAAAGCGGAATCCGGCGGCGCCATCACCCGACAGATGCGCCACCTCGGCGCCAGTTGCGACTGGTCGAACGAACGCTTCACCATGGACGAAGGCTTTAGCAAAGCCGTTACCCATGTATTCGCAACACTTTACCAGCGCGGCCTCATCTATCGTGACAAGCGCCTCGTCAACTGGGATCCAAAATTCCAGACGGCGATCTCCGACCTCGAAGTGGAGCCGCGCGAGGTGCAGGGGCATTTCTGGCACCTGCGCTATCCGCTGGCCGACGGCGGCGGCCATCTGGTGGTGGCGACGACGCGCCCCGAAACCATGCTTGGCGACACCGCGGTCGCCGTCAACCCGGAAGACGAGCGCTACCGCCACCTGATCGGCCGGCGGATCGCCCACCCATTGACCGGGCGGCTGATCCCGGTGATCGGCGACCAATGGGCCGACCCCGAACTCGGCTCCGGCTGCGTCAAGATCACGCCGGCGCACGACTTCAACGACTGGGCGGTCTACGAACGCCACCGCGACATCGGCTGGCTGAATGTGCTCGATTCGAAGGCGCACATCCTCGACGACGAAACCATCCCCGCGCCTTATCGCGGCCTCGACCGCTTCGAGGCGCGGAAACGCATCGTCGCCGACCTCGATGCGCTCGGCCTCCTCGAACGCATCGAGGACAAGATCGTCCAGGTGCCGCACGGCGACCGCTCCGGCGTGGTGATCGAACCGTGGCTGACCGACCAGTGGTATGTCGATGCCGGGAAACTCGCCAC
>CAYYGQ010000140.1:0-5846 GCA_964471485.1 uncultured Sandaracinobacter sp.
GATCCGCGCGCCGTCCTCAATTCGGCGAATGTGGCGTCCGAGGGCTTGCCAAATGGCACACCGGAATGGATGCGGGCGCAGGATCTGGCGCAGATGGCGCGAAACCGCATAGAGGACACGAGGAAGAATGGCCGAAACGAACGATAGATCCGCGGCCCCCGCCGCGGCGCCCGCCGATACCCCCGCCGGCGCGCCGGAAAGCGGCTGGGCGCGGCTTCGCCGGCAGGCGGTGGCGAACGGCGGCTGGTGGGGCGGTGGCCTTGCCGTCGGCGTCGCGGCCGCCCTTGTCGCCACCGGCTTCGGCGGCCGTGGCCTGCCGGCGGACGATGCGGCGCTGAAGCAACTGGTGCGGCAGGCCATCCTCGACGACCCGGACATCATCCCCGAGGCCATCAACCTGTTGCAGCAGAAGGAAGTGACGAAGCTGCTGGCCAGCAACCGCCAGGCCATCGAAACGCCCTTTGCCGGCGCCTGGGCCGGGGCGGAAAACGGCGATGTGGTGCTGGTGGAATTCTTCGACTTCAACTGCCCGTTCTGTCGCCAGTCGGCGCCCGATGTCGAGCGGCTGATCCAGGAGGACAAGGGGTTGAAGGTGGTGTTCCGCGACATGCCGGTGCTTGGCCCGGAAAGCGAGCGCTTCGCGCTCGCCAGCCTGTCGGCGGCGCAGCAGGGCAAATACCGGCAATTCTACCAGACGGTGTTCGAAGGCCAGGGGGGCCTGAGCGAAGAACGGCTGATCAAGAGCGTGCGCGCGGCGGGCATGGACGAGCAGCAGGTGTCGGATGCGCTTCATTCGGCGGCGCTGGAAAACGAAGTGAAGGGCAATCTTGCCCTTGGCCGCGCCCTCGGTCTCACCGGCACGCCAAGCTATGTGATCGGCGACCAGATCCTGTCGGGCGCGGTCGGCTATGAAGCGCTGAAGCAGGCGGTCGAGGAAGCGCGCGCCCGCCCGGCCTAATGCCCGCCCGGCCGCAGCCTGTCGGGCAGGCCCCTAACGCCCGGCGCCATAGCGCATCAGCAGCGGCGCGTTCGCCTTCAGCCAGCAGCGCGCCTCGGCGTGGCTGTGGCCGAGCAGTTCCGTCGCCAGCGCCCAGAAATCCGGCCCGTGGTTCATTTCCAGCAGATGCGCGGTTTCATGCGCCACCACCGCCCGCCGCACGAAAGGCGGCGCCAGCAGCAGCCGCCAGCTATAGGCGATGCGGCCGTCGGCGCTGCAACTGCCCCAGCGGCTGCGGAAGTCGCCGACGCGCACCTGCCGCACCGTTTTTGGCAGCCGCCGCGCCGCGCCGCGCGTTTCCGCCTCCAGCAGCCGCAGCGCTTCCTGTTGCAGCCAGCGCTTCACCCGCCCGGCGTAGAGGGCCGCCTCGCCGGGCACCAGCAACCGGTCCCCTTCGCGCCGCGCCAGCCGGCCGCCGCCCTCGGCCAGCAGCAGGTCGGTTCCGGCGACGGGAAGGCTGGTTCCGGGGGCGAATTCGATCGGCGGCGGCAGGCGTCGGGCGCTTTCCCGCAGCAGCCAGTCGCGGTTTCGTTCGAGAAAGGCCAGGGCGTGCGCTTCGCTGGTCCGCGCCGGCACGGTCAGCTTCACCGAGCGGGTGGCGGCGCAGACGCGAAGCGACAGCCGCCGCGCCCGCGGGCTGGAGCGGATGTCGAGCGGCAGGGTGAGAGAGGCGAGGCGGATGTCGGTCGGCAGCGGCCGGGCGCCGAACAGCGAGCGCAGGCCGCCGTTCATGGCCGTTCCCCGCTGGCGGCCGGAAGCGCCGGCTCGCGCTTCATCAGCAGGTGGAACAACAGGATGCCCGGCACGGCGAGGGCGGCCGTCAGCAGGTAGAATTGCACGAAGCCGAACGCCTCGATGATGCGTCCGGCGGTGGTGCCCTGCACGAAGCGGCCGAGGATGGAGGCCATCGCCGACAGCAGGGCGAACTGCGTGGCGGTGAAGCGCAGATTGCAAAGCCAGCTCAGATAGGCGACGACGGCGACGCCGCCGACGCCGCTGGCGAAATTTTCAAAGCCGATGGCGGTGGCCAGCGCCCAGCTTTCCGGGCCGGTGACGGCCAGCCAGGCGAAGCCGAGGTTGGAGACCGCCATCAGCCACAGGCTGAGCATCACCGCGCGCATCATGCCGAGCCTGGTGTAGAGCAGGCCGCCGGCGAAAATGCCGACCAGAGTCGCCACCAGGCCGAAGCCGACATCATAGGCGGCGATCTGGTCCTTGGAAAAGCCGAGATCGGCCAGCAGCAGCCGCAGCGACAGGTTGGCGAGGGTGTCGCCGATCTTGTGGACGACGACGAACGCCAGCACCAGCCAGGCGTTGCTTCGGGTGAGGAAATCGGCGAGCGGGGCGACGAACGCCGTCTTCACCCGCTGGAAGAACGGTTCGGCCGGGGCTTGCTCCAGCACCGCCTCGCGCCGCGCCGGCTCGCCCATCAACAGCCCGGCAAGGACGGCCGGAACGACGAAGAGGGCGGAGGCCGCATAGGCCATGTCCCAGCCGGCGCGGCCGGCCACCAGCAGGGCGAGGGCGCCGGCGCCGGCCGATCCCAGCCGCCAGCCATATTGGCTCATCCCCGAGCCGACGCCGAGCTGTTCCGGGGTCAGGCTGTCGATGCGGTAGGCGTCGATGATGATGTCGAAGGTGGCGCCGAAAAAGGCGGTGACGAGCGTCGCCGCGACCATCGGGCCGATGGCGGCCGCCGGGTCGACGCGGCCCATCCAGGCGATGGACAGCAGGGTGCAGAAGGCGATCAGGAACAGCCAGGCGCGGCGTTCGCCGACGGCGCGCGCGAGCAGCGGCACGCGCAGTCGGTCGATGAAGGGCGCCCAGAGGAATTTGAAATTGTAGAACAGGAAGGTGAGGGCGAAAGCGGTGACGGTGCGCTTGTCGATGCCCGATTCCGCCAGCCTGGTGGTGAGGGTGGAGGCGATCATGGCGAACGGCGCCCCGGACGACAGGCCGAGCAGCAGCGCGCCCAGCGGCGCCGTTTCGAAATAGGGGCGCAGGGATTGGGTCCAGCCGCGGCGCCCGGGCGTCACCATGCTCATGCTTCGGCTTGTGGCCGGTTTTTTCTGGAAAGAAAACAGCTTTGGCGGCCGCAAGCGGATTCGGGCGCGGTTCTGGAACGGCCCGGTGGACTGGAACGGCCTAGTGGACTGGAACGGCCTGGTGGAGACGAGGGGAATCGAACCCCTGACCTCAGCAGTGCGATTGCTGCGCTCTCCCAACTGAGCTACGTCCCCGGCGCGTCGCGGCGCGGAGGCCCAGGCCTTCGAGAGGGCTGGCCTATAGCGGGGCCGTGGAGCCTGCACAAGCCTGTCTGTGGCCCGCCGTCCGCTGTTCCTTCCGCTGTTCCTTCCGCCGGCCTTTCCGCCGTCTCCTCCATTGGCGCGGAAGGGCGGGCATTGCCGCTTTCGGAAACCTCTTCATGCTGCTAGGTTCTCTCGCAGGTGCCGAAACCCCCTGTCGGGGTTTCAGGTGTACGGGACGAAGAAGATGCGCGATGTTGCAGCGGCCGGCCCCGAGGGGAGGGGGGAGGCCATCATCGGGACGGACGGCGGCCGTGGCCAGGCCTCGCGCCCACGGTCGCGCGTCGGCGTCTTTGCGCCACGGCCGCGCCGGCCGTCGCGCAAGCTGTTCGGAGCGCTCGACCTCGGCACCAACAACTGCCGCCTGCTGATCGCCCGCGGCTGTATCGAGGCCGCCTCCGGGGCGGCGGAAGCCGGATCGCCGGCGGTCGTGGGCCAGAACGGCGAATTTCAGGTGGTCGATGCCTTTTCGCGGATCGTCCGCCTTGGCGAGGGGCTGACGCAGACCGGCAAGCTGTCGGACGCCGCCATGGAGCGCACCCTCGCCGCTCTGGCCGCCTGCGCCGACAAGCTGGCCCGGCGCGGCGTTACGCAGGTACGCAGCGTGGCGACGGAAGCCTGCCGTCAGGCCGCGAACGGCGGCGAATTCGTGCGCCGCGTCTATCGGGAAACCGGGCTGGCCCTCGATGTCATCAGCCCGGCCGAGGAAGCGCGCCTGGCCGTCATCGGCTGCCAGACGCTGTTCGACCACAGGGCGCGGCGGACGCTGGTGTTCGACATCGGCGGCGGCTCGACCGAAGTGGCGCTGGTGGAGCGGCGGAACGGCCACGGCGGCCATCCGCCCTCATTCCGCATGACCGCCTGGATCAGCATCCCCTGGGGGGTGGTGTCGCTGGCGGAAACCGAGGCCGAGGACGCCGGCTGCCCGGACCGGCGCATGCGCGCCTATCTGCGCATGAAGGCGCGGATCGCCGTGCATCTGCAGGCGCTTGCGGCCAGCGTTCGCGGCCCGGTGCATCTGCTGGGCGCTTCGGGCACCATCACCACGCTTGCCAGCCTGCACATGGGCCTGCCGCAATACGACCGCCGCCGCGTCGACGGCTCGCTGGCGCCGGCCGACGGGCTGATCGCGCTCTGCCACGATCTCGCCGTGAAGTCCGTCGAGGAGCGCGCCCTCGTTCCCGGAATCGGCGCCGACCGCGCCGGCCTGATCGTCGCCGGCGCCGCCATTCTGGAGGCGCTGGTGGATCTGGGGGTCGCCCCGGACATCCGCGTCGCCGACCGCGGCATCCGCGAAGGCATCCTCAGAAGCCTGATCGGGCGCGCCGTTCGGGAAGCGGGCGAGGCGCGGCCATGAGCAGCCTGTCGGGAAGCGGCGGCCGCTCGCTTGGCGGCCACACCAGGCTCAGGAACCGTCGCGGCCGTTCGGTCAGTTCGGCGCGCTGGCTGGAACGGCAGTTGAACGACCCCTATGTGAAGCGCGCGCAGAAGGAAGGCTTTCGCGCCCGCGCCGCCTTCAAGCTGCTGGAACTGGACGAACGCTTTCACCTGCTGGAGGGCGCCGACCGCATCGTCGACCTCGGCGCCGCGCCCGGAAGCTGGACGCAGGTGGCGCTGAAGCGGCGGCCACGGGCGCGCGTCGTCGGCATCGACCTGCTGGAGGTGGAGGCGATTCCGGGCCTCGTCTTCGTGCAGGGCGATTTTCTGGCCGACGGCATGGACGATCGTTTGCGCGCGCTTCTGGGCGGCGCGGCCGATGTGGTGCTGTCGGATATGGCGGCCAACACCATCGGCCACGGCCCGACCGACCATTTGCGCACCATGGCGCTGGTGGAAGCGGCGGCCGCCTTCGCAGCGCAGGTGCTGCGCCGCGGCGGCAGCTTCGTCGCCAAGGTGCTCGGCGGCGGCGCCGAGGGGCCGCTGGTGGCGCAACTGAAGCGCGACTTCAAAAGCGTGCGCCACGCGAAACCGCCGGCCAGCCGCAAGGATTCGTCGGAAACCTATCTGGTGGCCACCGGCTTTCGCGGCGGCGACACCGGGGATTGAAGGCAAGGATTAACGTGGAAGTCGGCGGCGATCGGCGATAGAGGCCGGGCATGACCATCTCCCCCCCCGCCGAATGGGCGCGCGCCGGCGCCATGTTCACCGCCTTCCCGTCGCACCCGGATCTCTGGCAGCAGGATCTGGCGCCGGCGCGCGCCGAAGTGGCGGCGATGGTGCGGCAACTGGCGACATCGGTGCCGGTGAAGCTGCTGGCCGACGGCGCCGAGGCCGTGGCGGCGGCGCAAGCGGCCGTCGGCGGCGCGGCGGCGATCCACGACATCCCCTTCGGCGACATCTGGCTGCGCGACACCGGGCCGATCTTCACCGCGCCGACCCGCGCCGTCCGTTTCCGCTTCAACGGCTGGGGCGGCAAATACGCCCTTGCCGGCGACGACACCGTGGGGTCGGCGATGGCGGCGCTGATGGGCGCCGAAGTGGCGCAAGTGGATTCGATCCTCGAAGGCGGCGCCATCGAGATGGACGGCGCCGGCCTGCTGCTG
>CAYYGQ010000141.1:0-5814 GCA_964471485.1 uncultured Sandaracinobacter sp.
ACGTCTTCATCGAGCGGCTGTGGCGCAGCCTCAAATACGAGTGCGTCTTCCTCAATGCCTTCGAGACCGGCAGCGAAGCCCGGGCCGGCATCGGTTCCTGGATTGACTATGATAACCGGCGACGCCCGCACTCGACCTTCGACGGCAGGACGCCCGACGAGGTCTACGCCAGGGTGGAAATGACCGAGAAACTGGCGGCGTAAAAAACGAACCCGATCCACCTTAGCCGAGCCGCCAAACTGTCTCAGCAGACGCGTCCACCTCACTCTGGCGCAGCGCGTCGAGGTTGCTGACGATGAGGTTCGTATAATGGGATCGAAGTCGGAATTGCTGCGAACGCTGGTCGCCGCTTCAAGCGTAGAAACGGCGGCGTTCGGCGTTCAGAGTTCTGTACTGAAATGGCGCACCCGACACGATTCGAACGTGTGGCCTTTGCCTTCGGAGCATGAACTCAGCACCTACGCCTGATTATCCGACTCAACGCTGGAGCACGATAATATACTGTTATTGCAGTATTATTTGACAACTGGGATTCTCCAAGGCACGCTAGGAACCCCTACAGCTATCATTCTGTTGGTGAGTTTTTGGTGAGTTTTTTGGGCCCGCTCCAGCGAGGGATTTATGCCAAAACTAACGAAAACAATCGTCGACAAGGCCGAACGCCGCAACCGGCAATACACCATCTGGTGCAGCGAGCTGAAGGGGTTTGGCGTCTTCGTATTGCCCTCAGGTACCCGAACATATTTTGTCGACTACCGAAATGCCGACAACGCCCGGCGGCGCATGAAGCTGGGCAGACATGGCCCTATCACAGCCGAGCAAGCCCGAACGCTTGCCATCCAAGCCCTGGCGAGCGTTGCTGCTGGCAATGATCCACTGGAAGCACGAAACAGCGCCCGCAAGGCCATAACCGTGAAAGAACTGTGCGAGCTTTATATCAAAGAAATGGAAGCTGGCCGTATCCTCGGCAAAGGAGGCAGGCCCAAGAAAGAAAGCACAAAAGCCACCGACCTTGGCCGCATCCGTCGACACATCATTCCCCTGCTTGGCAAGAAGCAGATCTCGCGCGTCACCCGAGCGGATGTGACGACCATGATGAAGGACATCATGGCTGGAAAAACGCGAAGAAGGGAAAGAACGCAGAAACTGCGCGGTCGCTCCATCGTTCGCGGTGGCGTGGGTGTTGCTACTCGAACCGTTGGGCTACTTGGCGGCATCTTTACCTATGCCAGAGATGAACTTGACCTCATCGAGGTGAACCCCGCGCATGGCGTGCGCAAACCGCAGGACGTGGTGCGAACACGCCGGCTGAGTGAAGACGAATATCGCGCCCTTGGTCGCATCCTCAGCAAGGCTACCGAAGACGAACGGTTAGCAAGAACGACCGAAATAATCCGACTGCTGGCTATGTCAGGGTGCCGGCGCAGTGAGATCATTGAACTGCGCAAAAGCGAACTCGACCTTGAGGGCAGTGCTTTCCGTTTCGAAGATACGAAGGAAGGGCAATCAGTGCGGCCGATGGGTCTCCCGATAGTCGAGTATTTTGAAGACTGCGACATGGCTAGCGAAAGCATCTATGTGTTTCCGGGCGAAAGAGACATCAACAAGCCTTTCGGCAGCTTCCCCAGACATTGGGAAAGAATCTTCGCTGGCACAAAATTAGGCGACATCACCTCACATGTTCTACGCCACAGCTTCGCCAGCCTGGCAAACGATCTGGGGTTCACTGAAATCACCATTGCTGCCCTGCTCGGCCACGCCACCGGCTCCATCACCAGCCGATATATTCACACGATGGACGCAGCCCTAATCATGGCTGCCGACACTGTCGCAAGTTATATAAAAGCGCTGCTTAACGGAACTGAAATCTCGCGCACTCACTACGCGCTAGATCGCAGCTCAAGAAAAGCGGCCATGGCACAGTTTCTGACTACGTATCATGAAGTGTAAACATGGATTAATGTGACCCAGATCATACATGCGGACGGACTAGGCGGCGTGGCCAAATCGGCTGGCGCGAGACAAGGTGGTTGATTCAAGGCTTCCTTTTGAACGCGAGCTTGAACCGAGGTGATCTGAGCGAAGCGGAATGGCGTGTTTTGAAATAGTTGTTGCCGATTGAAACGGACAACCTCGGGCAGGCGGCGCTAATGCGGCTGACACAGATACAGCGTATCGGCGCGCCATTGGTTGCCGGGTTTGGCCGTAGCTTGGTTTCTGTCTGCCACTGCCAGAGGATGGCAACGCCGATGTCGCCCTTACACAGGGGCACCGAACATGGCGCCCACGCCCGCTGTTACCGCCATGGCGATTGCACCCCAGAACGCTACGCGCAGGGTGCCCTTGAACAGAGAGGTGCCGCCGACAGCGGCGGCCGCGGCACCGAGCAGGGCGAGGAACGCAATCGCCGTCGCCACGATCCAGTAGAGAAGGCTCTGGTGCGGAACCAGCAGAACCACGGCCAGTGGCAGGGCGGCGCCCACGGCAAAGCTCGCAGCGGACGCCATCGCCGCTTGCAGCGGGCGGGCCCTCATGGTTTCCGAAATGCCCAGTTCGTCTCGCGCATGGGCACCGAGGGCATCGTGCGCCGTCAACTGGGTGGCGACCCGGTCCGCCAATTGTTGATCCAGCCCGCGCCGGACATAGATGGCCGTCAATTCCCGATGCTCGGCGGCGGCGCTGTTCGCCAGTTCGTCGCGTTCCCGCGCCAGGTCCGCTTTCTCGACGTCGGCCTGTGAAGAAACCGATACATATTCGCCGGCGGCCATGGACATGGCGCCGGCCACCAGCCCGGCGACGGCAGTCGCCACGATGCCGGTGTGGTCTGCATGGGCCGCAGCCACGCCAGCGACGAGGCTCGCTGTCGAGATGATGCCGTCGTTGGCGCCGAGGACGGCCGCGCGCAACCAGCCGATATGCTTGGTGCGGTGGGTTTCCGGGTGTGCCCGGTCGTGGAACTTCGTCATCAAAGAAGCTGCGTCATGCGTTATGCGCCGGAATGGACGGGAAGCATATTGGCTGTTTGCCGGTCTGTCACCGGCGCATTCCAGCCGCCGCCGAGCGCCTTGTAGAGGGTGACCAGACGGATGGCAGCGTCAGTGCGCGCCCGGATGGTTGCGGTTTCCGCCGTATAAAGGCGGCGTTCGGCGGCCAGCAGGTCGAGGCGCGGCGTTTCCCCGGCGGCCAGGCGTGCCTCGGCGTGGCCGAGGCTGCGCCGTTCGCTTTCGAGCGCCTGCTGCTGCCGGGCCAGCGCGTCGAGGCCGGCGTGGTACTGGCCGAGGCTGCGCTCGGCGTCTTCCAGCGCCTGCAACACCGCCTGTTCATAGGCGAGCGCCGCCTGCCGTTCACGCGCTTTCGCGGCGCGGATCTCGGCGCGGACGCGGCCGCCATCGAACAATCGCCACGACAGGAAGGGCAGGATGGAGAAGCGCCCGCTCGAAGCGTCGAACCAGTTGCCGGTCTCCAGCGCCTGAAAGCCGCCGCCGGCGCTGATGGCCAGTTTCGGGAACAGTTCGGCGGTCGCCACGCCGATGTCGGCCGTGCTGGCGGCCAGCCGCCGTTCCGCCGCCAGCACATCGGGGCGCCGGCGCAGCAGCTCGGCGCGTTCGCCGACCGGCAGCTCTGGCAGTTCGGGGATTTTGGCTTCGGATCCGGCCGGGGCGAGTTCGCGCTCCGGCGGCGAACCAAGGAGGGGGCCGAGCGCCAGCAGGGCGGCGCGCTGGCGGGCGGCGATGCCCGGCACAAGCGCTTCGGCGGCGGCCAACTGGCCGGCAACGGCGTCGATTTCGGCCGCCGGCGCATCGCCAAGTGCGGCGCGCTGCCGGGTCAGCATCAGGGTCCGGCGCAATGATGCAACCGTCGCCCGTTGCAGCTTCAGCTCTTCTCCGGCGCCGCCGGCGTCGAACCAGTTGCGCGCCACTTCAGCGGCGATGCGCACCCGCACCGCTTCGGCCTCGATCCTGGTCGCATCCAGCCTCGCCGTCGCGCCGATTCGTGCCTGCCGCTGGCCGCCGGCCAAGTCCGCTTCCCAGGCGGCGTCGAAGCCGACGTCGAAAATGGTCTGCGCGGCGGTGAGGCCGGGGATGGCGCCGACCGGCAGCGGGCCGTTCTCGCTCTGCCGGCGCTGGTTGACGCTGGCGCCGGCGCCGATGACGGGGAATTGCCGGCCAATGGCGCGGTCACGCAAGGCGCGCGCTTCCTCGATGCGGGCCGAAGCCTGGCGAAGATCGAGATTCTGCGCGAGCGCGGTTTCCACCAGACGGGCTAGTACCGGATCGCCAAGCGTGGCCCACCAGCGGGAAAGATCGGCGACGGGGGCAGTGTCCACGCCCGCCTCCGCCCAGCCGTGGCCCGTGGCGACGGCGGGCGGCCCGGCATAGCGCGGGCCGGCAACGCAACCCGGCAGCAGCAGAGCAGAGGCGGCCAGCAGGCCGGTGGCGAGGATGGGATTTCGGGCATGGCTCATTGCAGGCGACCCCGGACAAGGATGGTGGCGGCCGCAAGCGAGACGGCGGCGATGATGGCGAGCGGCCAGAGGCTGTTGAAAAGTTCGGCGGCCGGCATGGCCTTCAGGAAGCTGCCCTCGACGATGACGAGAAAATGCGTCAGCGGGATGAGCTGCGCCAGCCATTGCAGAACCAGCGGCATATTCTCGACCGGCGTTGCAAAGCCCGACATCAGCACCGCCGGCACGCCAATGGCAAAGGCGCCGAGGATGGCCTGCTGCTGCGTCATGCTGACGGCGGAAACCATGAGGCCGATGCCGACCACCGACAGGATGAACAGCACGAGGCCGAGCAGCAGCATCGGAAACGAGCCGCTGAAGGGAATGCCGAACAGCAGGGCGGCGGCGCCGATCATCATCAGCCCCAGCATGGTGCCGATCAGCAGCGCCGGCAGCGATTTCGACAGGATGATCTCGGGTCTGGCCGCCGGCGACACCAGCAACTGGTCGAAGGTGCCAAGCTCGCGTTCGCGGGCGATCGACAGCGAGGTGATGAGGAGAGCGCTGAACAGCGCCAATATGCCGGAAAGCCCCGGCACGATGAACCAGCGGTAAGTGAGGTTGGGGTTGAACCAGTGCCGCACCGCGACAGGCGTCGGGACGATGGCGTTGGGGCCGGTTTCGGCGCTGGTTTCGGCGCCGATGTCGGCGGCGATGGCCGACAGATAGCCGACGGTGATCTGGCCGCTGTTGCTGCGCCGTCCGTCCACCAGCAGTTGCAGCGGCGCCGGCCAGCCGGCTTCGATGCGACGGGAGAAGTCCGCCGGGATGCGGATGGCGGCGAGAATCCGACCGCGGTCGATCTCGCGGCGCAGTTCCGCACCGTCCTGCACATGGCGCACCTCGCGGATGAAGCGGGCCTGATCGAGGCGGGCGACCAGTTCGGTGGACCAGCGGCCGGCGTCTTCGTTATAGACGGCAATGTCGACGTTGCGGACTTCGAGCGTTGCGGCGAACGCGAACACCAGCAGTTGCAGCAGCGGCGGCACGAAGACGATCATACGGCTGCGCGGGTCGCGAAGAACGCTGAGCATTTCCTTCATGAACTGGGCGCGCAGGCGGGTGAAGGACAAGGTGGCCGCCATCATCATCACTCCACATTCTTGCGCGTTGCGCGCATGGCCAGCAGGAACAACCCGCTGCCGATCAGCGCCATCGCCAGCAGGTCGGGCAGCAACACCGCCCAGATGTCGCCGGCCAGAAACACCGTTTTCAAGGAAGAGACGAAATAGCGCGCCGGGATGGCCCAGGTGATGGCGCGGATGGGCGTCGGCATGGCGTCGATTTCATAGAGAAAGCCCGACAGCATG
>CAYYGQ010000142.1:0-5794 GCA_964471485.1 uncultured Sandaracinobacter sp.
GGGGTGGGCCTTTTCGATTTCGTCCAGCAGCAGCACCGAATGCGGGTGCTGGTCGACGGCGTCGGTCAGCAAGCCGCCCTGGTCGAAGCCGACATAGCCGGGGGGGGCGCCGATCAGGCGGCTCACCGAATGGCGCTCCATATATTCCGACATGTCGAAGCGCGTCAGCGGAATGCCGAGGATGTGCGCCAGTTGCCGCGCCACTTCGGTCTTGCCGACGCCGGTCGGCCCGGAAAACAGATAGCAGCCGATCGGCTTGTCGGGTTCGCGCAAGCCGGCGCGCGACAGTTTGATGGCGCTGGACAGCAGGTGGATGGCCTTGTCCTGGCCGAACACCACGCGCTTCAGATCGGATTCGAGCGTGCCGAGCAGCTTCTTGTCGTCGGAGGATACCGATTTCGGCGGGATGCGCGCCATGGTGGCGACCACCGCCTCGATTTCCTTCTGGCCGATGACGCGGCGGCGCTTCGACTCGGGCAGCAGCATTTGCGCCGAACCGGATTCGTCGATGACGTCGATGGCCTTGTCGGGGAGTTTGCGGTCGTTGATGTAGCGCGCCGAAAGCTCCACCGCCGAGCGGATCGCTTCCGGGGTGTAGCGCACATTGTGGTGCTGCTCGAAGGCCGGCTTCAGGCCCTTCAGGATCTTCACCGTGTCCTCGACCGAAGGCTCGTGCACGTCGATCTTCTGGAAGCGGCGCAGCAGCGCCCGGTCTTTTTCGAAGTGGCTGCGGAATTCCTTGTAGGTGGTGGAGCCGATGCAGCGGATGTGCCCGGAGGACAGCGCCGGCTTCAACAGGTTCGAGGCGTCCATGGCGCCGCCCGACGTGGCGCCGGCGCCGATCACGGTGTGGATCTCGTCGATGAACAATATGGCGTGCGGCAGCTTTTCCAGTTCGGAGACGATGTTTTTCAGCCGCTCTTCGAAGTCGCCGCGATAGCGGGTGCCGGCCAAAAGCGCCCCCATGTCGAGGGCGTAGATGGTAGCGGGCTTCAGCACGTCGGGGACATTGCCCTCGACGATCTTGCGGGCCAGGCCTTCGGCGATGGCGGTTTTGCCGACGCCGGGGTCGCCCACGTAAAGCGGGTTGTTCTTGGAGCGGCGGCAGAGGATCTGGATGGTGCGGTCCACCTCGGCCTCGCGGCCGATCAGCACGTCGATGCGGCCTTCCTTCGCTTTCTCGTTCAGGTTGACGGTGAACTGCTTCAGCGCCGATTCGGGCGCTTTCGCCCGCTCGCCCTTGCGTTCCTCGCGCGCTTCCCCCTGTTCCTCGGCGCCTTTCGGCGCCTTGGCCTCGCCCAGGCCGGGGGCCTTGGCGATGCCGTGGCTGATGTAGGAAACGGCGTCGAGCCGGGTCATGTCCTGCTGTTGCAGGAAATAGACGGCGTGGCTTTCCCGTTCGGAAAACAGCGCCACCAGCACATTGGCGCCGGTCACTTCCTCGCGGCCCGACGACTGCACGTGCAGGATGGCGCGCTGCACCACGCGCTGGAAGCCGGCGGTGGGCGACGGATCGACCGAACTGTCGGCCTTCAGGCTGCCAAGCTCGGTGTCGAGATAGCGGGTGACTTGCGCCGCCAGTTCGTCGAGATCGACGCCGCAGGCCTTCATGACGACGGCGGCGTGGGTGTCGGTGGTCAGCGCCAGCAGCAGATGTTCGAGCGTCGCATATTCGTGGCGGCGCCGGCTGGCCTCGGCCAGGGCGTTGTGGAGCGTGGACTCTAGATCGCGCGAGAAGGACGGCATCTGTTCTTCCTCTGGAGCCGGCGGGGCAGTCCGGCTTACGGCCCAATGTCACCATGCTTCAGCAAAAGTGCAAGGGGGGAAGGGAGGCGTCTGCCTCGGGATTGGTTTCATCTGCCGGATTCCGGACAGAAAAGCGCCGGCGGATTTGCCGCCGGCGCCAGTGGTCCGTGTGAGAGGAAGAAGCTCAGGAGAGCGCTTCGAGCGCCCGCCGCCGCCGCGACATCAGGCCGACCAGGCCGAAGCCGGCGATCAGCATAGCCCAGGTGGCCGGCTCGGGAACGAGCAGGCCGACGGTGTGGTTGTCGCTTTCGAACCCGTCGGAGCCGGTGTTCGAGAACACGACGCGGTCGTAGCGGTCGCCATCCGTGAAGTTGAAGTTCAGGAAGCCGAAATATTCGTTCTGAGTCTGCCCGGCATAGGGGCTGCCCAGATGGCCCGGCGTCATGTGCGACAGGATGTCCGCATAGCTGAACGCCGCCACCAGAGAGTTGCCGTTCCAGAATTCGAGGTCGTTGTTGCCGCCGGAAAGCGCCAGTTGATAATAGCCGAAATAATTGGCCGACTTGTTCAGCTGGATGGTGTAGCTGGTGCCGGCGCCAAGCGCCACGGCATAATTGGTGTTGTCGACACCGCCCCAGCTGCCATTGTCCCAGACCTGCACGTTCGTATAGTCGCCGGTGTAGCTCGACGTGCCGCCGAAATCGCTGGTGAACGACAGGTTTTCACCCGTGGCGCGGTTGTCGAAGGTTTCCACCCCGAGTTCGCTGAAATTCGTCTGCGAGGTGTTGCTGACGCCCGGATTCTCGATGCTGACGACGACGGCCGCCATGGCTGGCGCGCCGAGCATGGCGACCAGCGCTGCTGCTCCCGCCGCTGCTCCCAATGCGTGAACTGTTGTCATGTTAATTCTCCAACCCTGCGGCACCAATTGCCGACACAGAACTAAATGCAAATTTCGTGCCAGGTGGAAAATTCAAGCTTTTTCCGAGCGCTGCCCCGGCGCGCCGCGGGTGGATATGTAAAGAAAACCGACAGGCGATGCTTCGTTAACTCTG
This sequence comes from uncultured Sandaracinobacter sp., assembly GCA_964471485.1. Taxonomy (GTDB): domain Bacteria; phylum Pseudomonadota; class Alphaproteobacteria; order Sphingomonadales; family Sphingomonadaceae; genus Sandaracinobacteroides. The sequence continues at coordinate 2,802 of CAYYGQ010000142.1, forward strand.
TTGTCGCCGCTCAGACGCCGAACATCGCCTTCAGCCCGTCGACGGCGATCTGCGTCGCCAGCGCCGCCAGAACGACGCCGAGCAGCCGCGTCACCATCGCTTCCACCTTGGCGCCGAGGACGCGCATGATCGGCCCGACGGCAAGCAGGACGGCGAGCGTCGCCAGCAGCACCAGCGCCAGCGCCAGATAGGCGGCGAACCTGTCGGCCGCGGTGGTTGCCCGTTGCATCAGCAGCATGACGGCGGTGATGGAGCCGGGGCCGGCGATCATCGGGATGGCCAGCGGGAAGACCGAAACATCTTCGCTTTCCTCGTCGCTGAACGCCTTCGCCCGTTCCTCGCGGCGCTTGGAGCGCGTTTCGAACACCATGTCGAGGGCGATCAGGAACAGCATGATGCCGCCGGCGACGCGGAAGGCGTCGAGCCCGATGCCGAGCGCTTTCAGGAACGGCTCGCCGCCGGCGGCGAAGGCAACGAGAATGACGGTGGCGATGCCGACGGCGCGGATCGCCGTGGCCCGCCGCGCCGCCGCCGTCAGCTGCGCGGTGAGGCTGGAAAAGACCGGCGCCACTCCCGGCGGGTCGATCACGATCAGCAGCGTCACCAGCGCCGAGACGAACAGTTCGGCGGGAAAGCTCATGGCCGCCCGCCGGCAGCCTCCAGGGTGTTTTCGAGAAGGCAGGCGATGGTCATCGGCCCGACGCCGCCCGGAACCGGGGTGATGTGGCCGGCAACGGCCGCCGCTTCCTGAAAGCAGACATCGCCGACGAGGCGGCTGCCCTCGCCCGATTCCCGTGGCACCCGGTTGATGCCGACATCGATGACGGTCGCCCCCGGCTTCAGCCAGGAGCCGCGCACCATCTCCGGCCGGCCGACGGCGGCGACGACGATGTCGGCGCGCCGGCAGAGCGCGGGCAGGTCGCGGCTTTTGCTGTGGGCGACGGTGACCGTCGCCGACGCCGAAATCAGCAGCGACGCCATTGGCCGGCCGACGATGTTGGAGCGGCCGACGACCAGGGCATCCGCCCCGGCAAGGTCGCCGAGCGTCGCTTCCAGCAGCCGCAGAACCCCGAGCGGCGTGCAGGGGACGAAGCCCGGAAGGCCGGTCGCCAGCCGCCCGGCGTTCACCGGATGGAAGCCGTCGACATCCTTTTCGGGCGAAATGGCGGTGATGACCGCTTCGGCGCTGATCTGCGCCGGCAGCGGCAGCTGCACGAGGATGCCGTCCACCTGGCGGTCGCGATTCAGCCGTTCGACGAGGGCGAGAAGTTCGGCCTCGGGGGTGGCGGCATCGAGCCGATGCTCGATCGAGGTGATTCCGGCGTCGCGGCAGGCGTTGATCTTGTTCTTCACATAGACGTGGCTTGCCGGATCGTCGCCGACCAGCACCACGGCCAGGGCCGGCGCGCGGGCGCCGGCGGCAAGCCTTGCGATCACCTTTTGCGCGACTTCGGCGCGAAGCCGGGCCGCGTGCGCTTTTCCGTCGATGATCTGGCCGTCGGTGATCCGGCCGTTCACAGCAGCAGGTCCATGCGCAAGCCCATCAGCAGCTTCTGCAACAGGATGATCAACAGGATGAGGACCATCGGCGAAAAGTCGATGCCGCCCATTTGCGGCAGCAGGTTGCGGATCGGCCGGTAGAGCGGTTCGAGCAAGCGTTCAAGGCCGTAGAGGAACGAGGCGACGAAGCGGTTGGACAGGTTCACCACGTTGAAGGCCACCAGCCAGCTCAGGATCGCCTGGATGATGATCACCCAGATGAAGAGTTGCAGCAGATAGATGGCAAAGCCAAGCATTTCGCCGATGGTGTTCATGAGCGGATCGCGATCCCTTGGTGTCTGGTTGCGTAAACGAACGGCTGCTTTCCTGCCTCTAGCCGCTCGACGGCCGGACGGCTAGAGCGACCATGTGCCCGCACCCGTTCATCTTCTGGCCCTGGCGCTTGCCCGTTTCCGCAACCACCGGCAGAGCCGTATCGAGCCGGGCCGCGCCCGTTTCGTGCTGCTTGCCGGCGCCAACGGCGCCGGCAAGACCAATCTTCTCGAAGCGGTGTCGCTGTTTGCCGTCGGGCGCGGGCTTCGCGGGGCGGCGCTGTCGGAAATGGCTTGCCGGGATGGCGACGGCGGCTTCGAGGTGCGCGGCGACCTGCTGCCGGATCCCGGCCTGCCGCCGGTCGCGCTGCGCAGCTTCACCCGCGCCGAAGCGCCGCTCGCCAGCCTCTCCGACTGGTCGGCGCAATTGTGGCTGACGCCGGCCATGGACGGCCTGTTCACCGCGGCGGCGTCCGCCAGGCGGCGCTTTCTCGACCGGCTGGTGCTGGCGCTGCATCCGGGGCATGGCGGCCACGCCAGCCGCTACCAGGCGGCGATGCGGGCGCGCACCCGGCTGCTGACCGCAGAGACGGCGGCCGACCCGGCCTGGCTTGCGGCGCTGGAGCAGGAGATGGCCCGCCATGGCGCCGCGCTCGACGCGGCGCGGCAGGACAGCGTGGCGGCGCTTGGCGCCGCCCTGGCGGCGGTGGCCGATTCGCCGTTCCCGCGCGCCAAGGTCGCGCTCGATCCGGCGGCGTCCGCCGACGCTGATGCGCTGGCGGCGGAATTTCGCCAGCGCCGCGCCGCCGACCGCGCCGCCGGCCGGGCCACCGCCGGCCCGCACCGGGTGGATCTTGCCGTCGTCCATGCCGGAAAAGCCATGCCGGCGGCGCTTTGCTCCACCGGCGAACAGAAGGCGCTGCTGCTGTCCGTCCTGCTGGCGCACGCCGGGCTGGCGGCGGAGCGCTCGGGCCGGGTGCCGCTGCTGCTGCTCGACGAAGTGGCGGCGCACCTCGATTCGCAGCGCCGCGAGGCCCTCTTCGCCCGCCTGGCCGCCCTCGGCGGCCAAAGCTGGCTGACCGGGACCGACGAGCGCCTGTTCGACGGCCTTGATGCCGCGCGTTTCCATGTCGGCGGCGGCCGGGTGGAACCGCGTGCGAATCCGGCTTTTGCTGGCGTTTC
>CAYYGQ010000143.1:0-5779 GCA_964471485.1 uncultured Sandaracinobacter sp.
TGGTGTTCGCCAACATCCTCGCCGGCCCGCTGGTGGCGCTGGCGCCGTCGCTTGCCGCCGTGGTGGCGGAGGGCGGGCACCTGATCCTCGCCGGCCTGCTGGCGCCGCAGGCCCGCCGCGTGCTCGCCAGCTACCGGGCGCGCGGGCTGGTGCTGATGGAGCGCTCGCCCGGCGCCGAATGGCCGGTGCTGCTGCTGAGGAAACAGCGGCCGGCAAGCCGCCTTTCCGCCCGCCGCCTCGCCCGGCGCGAAACCGCCGCGCGCGGCTGGCAGATCGACACCCTTTAGGCGGTGCCGGCGATTTCCAGCACGGCGCGGTGCGCCTCGTCGATGGCGACATCGGTGTAGGCGTCCCAGCCGGCGTCGGAATTGGCGATCGACACCCTTCCCACCGGCCGCCGCGCCAGCGCCACCCGCTGCTTCTGCTCGTCGGCGCGGTCGGTCAGCGAATCGGCGGTATAGGCATAGCCATGCCCCCAGCGGTTGACGGTGATCGCGGCGACATCGCGGTCGAAATCAAAGCCGCCCGGCCCAAGGAGGCGCCCCATCTCGTCGCGGATGGCCTGCTCGAACGCGCCGAACGAGCGCTCGTAAAGCTGCTGCCTTGCAAGCCGCAACTGGTCGCGCATGTCGAGGCCGGTTTCGGGCAGCAGCGGCACATGCATCAGATGGGCGACGATCGGCTCGTCCGGGCTTTTCGCGAAGCGGTAATCCCCAAGGCTGACCGGATAGTCGAGCGTCAGGGTGGAGACGAAGCCGGCCGGGTTGCGCGCCCAGTAGATGCCGAGCTTCTGCCACGGCCGCCAGTTCCGGAGCGCCACATTGATATAGACCAGCGGCGCCTTCACATTGGCGTGCATGGCCTCGGCCTGCGCGGCCGGCAACCCCTCCAGCAGATAGGGCACCATCATGCCATAGCAGGCGAGGATGGTGTGGCGCGCCTTCGCCCGCACCAGCCCGCCGTCGCGCACATAGCCGACTTCGGTGCCGCCATCGACGTTCCGCACCCGGACGGCGGTTGCGTTCAGGCGGATTCGCACCGCATTGCCGGCGACATCCAGCCGGCCATAATCGAACGGCGCCAGCACGATGTCCTCCATGGTGGTGCCCGGCGCCACCCCCGGCACCAGCCGCCGCACCAGCAGCCGCGCAATCGAGGCGTTGCCGTCGGGGAAGTGGTAGATATAGGGTTCCTCTTCCTCGCCGCCGCCGCCGCGCCTGAGGTTGAGGCCGCGCCCGCCGGGCAGGCCCGAGCCAAAGGCCGCCCGCGCCGACAGGCCGTCGAGGGCGACGCCGCCCCACATGCCTTCGAGACGCTGCTGGTAGAAGCCGATCACATCGTCGCCCGCGCCCCAGTAATCGCGCAGGAAGCGCTCGTAGCTGATCGACGAGACCAGGGCGCGCTTTTCGTCCGTGGACCGGCCGGGAAGCACGTCGCGGTTCGATATTTCAAGGTCGAGGATCAGGGCGCGCGCCGCTTCCGGCATCGGGAATTCCGCCACCATCCGCCGCACCTCGGCCGGGTCCACCCCGTCGAAGGAAACCGTGTCCTGGTCGGCCAGTTCGTCGAGCTTCGGCATCCGCACCAGCCGGTCTACGCCGTAAACCTCGCGCTTGAAGAAAATGCCGCCCCGAAGGTCGAGATCGCTGTAGAGGCGGCGGTCGTAGGCGGTGTCGAAACGATCGACATCAATGCCGAGATCTTCGAGCAGCCCCATCGCCGCCTCGCTGTAGCGGCCGCGCGGGCTGTCGATCGACTGGGTGCCGCCATAGCCGATCAGCAGCCGGCCATCGACATCGAATTCGTTGCGGCGGGCGTGGCCGCCGAAATCGTCGTGGTTGTCGAGGATAAGGATGCGGTCTTCCGGGCGGCGGCGGTGGTGGAACCAGGCCGCCGAAAGGCCGCTGAGGCCGCCGCCGACGATGACGAGATCATAGGCTTCCGTCGCCGGCACCGAATCGAGATCATAGGCCGCGCCGTCGCGAAGCGCGTGCGCCACATCATAGGAACCGGGCTGGCTGCCGCGCATCCCGGCCAGCCGGGGCGGATAGGGAGCCGCCTGCGCCGCCGCCGCCGGCAGGCCGCCCAACAGGCCGGTGACGGCGATGGCGGCGCCGTTCAGAAAGTCCCGCCTGACGATTCCGGCCATTCGCCCCCTCCAGTCGCTGCGAAGCCGAATATAGAGGTGTGATCACAATCCGGCAACCGGGAAGCGCGTCTAGCCCCCGCGCGTCTAGTCCTTGCGCGTCATCCGCAGCAGCAGGAAGGCGGCGGCGGCAAGGCCGACGATCACCAGGCTGGTGGTGAACTGCGAGGAAAGTTCGGGCGTCAGCGCCATCGCCAGCAGGATGCCGACCATGCCGGCCATGGTGGCAAGGCTTCCCCAGGGATGCAGCCACATCTTCACCTTCAGGCCGCCCGTCTCCTGTTCCAGTTGCGCGCGCAGCCGCAGCTGGGCGGCGGCGATCAGCAGATAGACAAACAGCATCAGCGAGCCGGAGGCGTTCACCAGAAAGCTGAAGGCGGTATCGGGCGAGACGATGTTCACGCCAAGCGCCAGATAGCTGAAGACGGCGCCGAACAGGATCGCCCGCACCGGCACGCCGCGCCGGCCGACCTTCACCAAGGCCTGCGGGGCGTGGCCGCGCGCCGCCAGCACGAACAATACGCGCGAGGTGACGTAAAGGCCGGAATTGAGGCAGGACAGCACCGCCACCAGCACCACCGCGTCCATCAGCAGGGCGGCGCCCGGAATGTGCATCCCCTCCAAAGCCGTGGTGAAGGGCGAAAAGCCGGGGACGATCCCGGTCCAGGGCGCGACGACGACGATCAGGAAGATCGACAGCACATAGAAGAGCAGGATGCGGACGGCGAGGATGGAGCTGAGGCGGGCAACGGTCTTTCCCGGATCCTCGGCCTCGACGGCGGCGACGGTCGCGATTTCGGCGCCGGTCATGGAAAAGATAACGGTGGTGACGGCGGCCAGCACCGCCCCCCAGCCATTGGGGGCGAAGCCGCCATGGGCGACGAGATTGCCAAAACGCATCCCCTCGCCGCCGGCGAGGCCGAAGGCGAAGGCCGCCGCCACCAGCAGGAAGACGATGATGGCCGCCACCTTGATCGAGGCGAACCAGAATTCGAACTCGCCGAAGGTGCGCGCCGAGAACAGGTTGGTGCCGGTCAGCAGCGCCATCAGCACGGCGGCGATTTCCCAGACTTCGAACCCCGGCAGCCATTTGTGGACGATGATGGCGCCGGCGATGGCCTCGATCGTCACCACGACGATCCAGAAATACCAGTAGAGCCAGCCGCAGATGAAGCCGGCCCATTCGCCAAGGCCAAGCCGTGCGAATTCCGGGAAGGAAAGCACGCCGGGCCGGGCCACCGCCATCTCGCTCAGCATCCGCATCACCAGCAGCACCAGAAGGCCGGAAAGGATATAGCTGAGGACGGCCGCCGGCCCGGCGACGTTGATGGCGACGCTGCTGCCGACGAACAAGCCGGCGCCGATGATGCCGCCGATGGCGATCATCGACACATGGCGCGGCCGCATGGTCCGCGCCAGCTCGGGCGCTTCAAACTGCTCGGGCAATGGGCTCATCGCCCGCGCCCGACGAACGCGGCCCCGCCGCCGCCACCGCCGCCGCCACCGTTGTCGTTTCGCATGCCCCTCTCCCTTTCGTTCGCGCCAGCCGGCGCGCTTCTCTCGTTTGCGCCTGCCGGCGCGGCTCTCCCGCCCGCGCCAGCCGGCGCGTCTTTCCCAACCGTGTCTTATCGCCGCAGCCGCCGGCTGGCTAGCCGCCCCCGGCCGAACGGCCGGCGCGGCGGTTTCGTCCATGCCGCTTACGCCCCCCATCACCCCCTTGAAGAATCGGCCGCCGGCCGGCACCATCATGGGCAAGCTGCGATCAAGTCGAATTTCCGCCGTTTTGACCTCAACAAATAGTGGTCATCACCGAAATTCCATACTAGATATAGTTGGGAGAGGACGGCCAGGGTGCGCGCAGAGTCGCCGCCTTTTCCGGGTAACGAGGGTTGCAACTCCCGCGCCAGCCTGTGGTAGACGGAAAGCAGCAAGGAGCCATGCTATGCAGATCGAGCGTCGATTCACCCAGGCGGGGGCGCCGCGCTATCAGGGAATCGAGTTCCGCGCCGCGGTGTCGGAAATCCGCAACCCCGATGGCTCGATCGTCTTCCGCCAGGCCGGAATCGACGTGCCGGCGCAATTCTCGCAGGTGGCGGTCGATGTGCTGGCGCAGAAATATTTCCGCAAGGCCGGCGTCCCCGCCCGCCTGAAGCGGGTCGAGGAAGCGTCCGTCCCCGCCTTCCTGTGGCGCTCGGTCGCCGACGAGGAGGAACTGGCGAAACTCCCCGAGGGCGAGCGTTACGGCAGCGAATCGGACGCCCGGCAGGTGTTCGACCGCCTGGCCGGCACCTGGGCCTATTGGGGCTGGAAGGGTGGCTATTTCTCCGGCGAGGAAGACGCCCGCGCCTTCTTCGACGAAGTGGCGCACATGCTGGCGACGCAGCGCATCGCCCCCAATTCGCCGCAATGGTTCAACACCGGCCTTTTCTGGGCCTATGGCATCGACGGGCCGGGCCAGGGCCATTATTATGTCGATCCGTTTTCGGGCGAACTGCTGCAATCGGCCTCGGCCTACGAGCATCCGCAGCCGCACGCCTGCTTCATCCAGTCGGTGCGGGACGATCTGGTCGGCGAAGGCGGCATCATGGACCTCTGGGTGCGGGAAGCGCGCCTGTTCAAATACGGCTCGGGCACCGGCTCCAATTTCTCGGCCATCCGCGCCGAGGGCGAACGGCTTTCCGGCGGCGGCAAATCGTCGGGCCTGATGAGCTTCCTGAAGATCGGCGACCGGGCGGCCGGCGCCATCAAGTCGGGCGGCACCACCAGGCGCGCCGCCAAGATGGTGATCGTCGACACCGACCACCCCGACATCGAGGCCTTCATCGACTGGAAGGTGAAGGAAGAGCAGAAGGTGGCGGCGCTCGTCACCGGCTCGAAGATCATCCGCCGCCACCTGACGGCCATCTTCGCCGCCTGCGCCAGCCAGAGCGCGGCCGACAACGATCGCTTCGATCCCGTCAAGAACCCGGCCCTGAAACAGGCGGTGAAGGCCGCCAAGCGCGAGGCGGTGCCGGAAAATTACGTGAAGCGCGTCATCCAGCTGGCGGCGCAGGGCCACACCGACATCGACTTCGACACCTTCAACACCGACTGGGATTCGGACGCCTATCTGACCGTCGCCGGGCAGAACAGCAACAATAGCATTTCGGTGAGCGACGATTTCCTGAAGGCGGTCGAGCGCGACGGCGACTGGGCGCTGACCGCCAGAACCGACGGCCGCCCCCTGAAGACGCTGAAGGCGCGCGCGCTCTGGGAAAAGATCGGCTACGCCGCCTGGGCCTCGGCCGACCCCGGCCTGCAATTCAACACCACCATGAACGACTGGCACACATCACCGGCTGGCGGCCGCATCCGGGCTTCCAACCCTTGTTCCGAATATATGTTCCTGGATGACACCGCCTGCAATCTGGCCTCCGTCAATCTGCTGCCATTCCGCGCCGCCAATGGCGAATTCGACATAGATGCCTTTGAACATACCGTGCGGTTGTGGACCATCGTGCTCGAAATTTCCGTCATGATGGCGCAATTCCCGTCCAGGCGGATTGCCGAACTGTCCTATCAGTATCGCACCCTTGGTCTGGGCTATGCCAATATCGGCGGGCTGCTGATGACCAGCGGCATCCCCTATGATTC
>CAYYGQ010000144.1:0-5777 GCA_964471485.1 uncultured Sandaracinobacter sp.
GGCTGTTGTTCGACAGATAGGCATTCTGATAGATGTCGCTGATGTTGCGGTTGTAGAAGATGTCCCACGCCCAGTTCTGGCCGCCGACATCGAAGTCGCCGTTGGCGCCGACCGAATAACGATACAGCTCGCGATTGGCGATGAAGCGCACATCCACCAGGTCCTTGTTCCATGAACCAAGATTCAACTGGGTTTCGCCATAGTCGTCCATGGCCTGGGCCACCGACGCCGGAATGAACGGATTGTCACGCTGGATGATGAGGCCGCCGGTGCGGTATTCCGAGGAACCGACCGAATTGGCGTGGGCGCGGTTATAGGAAATCTGCGCGTAGACGCGGACATTGTCGGTGACGTCATAGCTGAGCCGGCCGAACAGGTTGATGCGCCGCATCGCCGGAACATAGGATTCGCCGTCGAGCGACATGTCGGTCGCCGCCCAGTCGCCGCCCCAGGTATAGGGGTCGCGGGTGATCTCGCCATAATGGAACTGCATCGGCGTGCCGCCCTCGCCGAAATAGGTGCCGCGCAGCGGCCCCGAGACGACGATACCGCCGGGCGCCAGAGTCGAATAGCCGACATTGTTGCGAACGAGGATTTCCGGCTGGCCGTTGGTCGGCGTGTAGTTCGGGTTGATCATCCGCTTGGTGCCGATGTACCAGTCGCGGTTCTGCAACCCCTCCATGCCCTTTTCCCAGGTATATTCGGCGGCAACCATGACATGGGCGCGACCGTCGGCGAAGCGGCTGCCGGCGGCGAGCGAGGTGCGGAAGGTGGGCAGGTCGCCATAGGTGGTGATGCCGCCCTGCACGTCGCCCTTGATGCCGCTGAAATCCTTGTCGAGCACGAAGTTCACCACGCCGGCGACGGCGTCCGAACCCCAGGCGGCCGAAGCGCCGCCGGTGACGATGTCGATGCGCTGCACCAGCGCGTTCGGAATGACGTTGACGTCGATGGTGGCCGCCATGGTGGCGGCCGGCAGGCGCTGGCCGTCCATCAGCACCAGGGTGCGGGTGGAGCCCATGTTGCGCAAGGACAGCGAGTTGACGCCGATGGTGCCGCCGCTGACGTTGTTGGTGACGTTGCGGGTGCTGCCGGCCAGCGACGGCAGTTCGTTCACCTGGTTGGCGATGTTGACCGGAGCGGTGCGTTGCAGTTCCTCGGTTCCGAACACCGTGGTCGGCGTCGGCGCCTCGAAACCGTCGCGGACGATGCGCGAGCCGGTGACGATGATGTCGGAATCCAGTTGCGCCGCCGTGGTCGGCCCGGACTGCGTTGACCCAGACTGCGCGAACGCTGCCTGGCCGGCAAGACTGGTCGATGCGATCAATGCGGCTATAATATAACGAGAATAATGTTCGTTCCTGTGCATGTTTCGCTCCCCCTTGAAGCTGGCATGATTGCCTTAGCACGCTATTATGTGAATACACTATGTTATATGGATACGTTATTTGTATATATTGTATGTTTATTGTTTGGTCCTGATCGGACATAATTATCGGCCGTTCAGGCGGCCTTGGATATTTTGGAAAAATCGACAAAAAATTCACAAACAATTCCATGTCCATTTCTCAACAGACCTGGATCATTCGAATTTTTCTAATTCCTATCCTATACAGACCCCCTTTCCATACAGAACTTGCCCTCTACTTGTGACACTCAAGAGAACAGGCTGTCAAGGGCTGGATTCCAGCCGCCAAAGACCGGAAAATCCGGGGCGGGAACAGAGGACGGAAACGGGGTGTGGAGAACAGGGCCGGGGGCGCGGCAGGGCGCCCCCGAACGGCGCCTACCAGATCTTCACCCGCTGCTCTGGCGGCAGCACCAGCTTGCCGTCGGCGGCCGGCTGGAAGGCGTCGTACCACTGGTCGAAGTTGCGAACGATGTCGGCCCTGTAGGGGTCGGGGGCGTGCGGGTCGGTCAACAGGCGCTGGCGCTGCGCCGCCTCGCGGACGTTCCTCCGCCACACCTGCGCCCAGCCCAGAAAGAAGCGCTGGTCGCCGGAGAGACCGTCGATCACCGGCGCCTCCCCGCCATCGAGGGTGGCGTGATAGGCTTCGAGCGCCACGGCGAGGCCGGCCAGATCGCCGATATTCTCGCCCAGCGTCAGCGCGCCCTGCACATGCTCGCCCGGCAGCGGCTCGTAGGCGTCATACTGGGCGATCAGTTGCTGGCCCAGCGCTTCGAAGCGTTGCTTGTCTTCGGCAGTCCACCAGTCGGCGAGGCGGCCTTCGGCGTCGTATTTGGCGCCCTGGTCGTCGAAATGGTGGCTGATCTCGTGGCCGATGACGGCGCCGATGGCGCCATAGTTCACCGCCGGGTCGGCATGGGGATCGAAGAAGGGCGGTTGCAGGATGGCGGCCGGAAAAACGATCTCGACCATGGCGAAATTGGCATAGGCGTTGATGGTCATCGGCGTCATGAACCATTCCCAGCGCCGGATCGGCCCACCCAGCTTGCCGCGCTCGTAGGCGAAGTCGAACTTGTTGGAGCGCAAGGCGTTGCCGAACAGGTCGCGGCTGTCGATCTCCAGCGCCGCATAGTCGCGCCACTGATCGGGATAGCCGATTTTCGGCGCGAACTTCGCCAGCTTGGCCCGCGCCTTCGTCTTGGTTGCCGCCGACATCCACGGCAACTGGTCGATGCGCCGGCCCATGGCGGCCAGCACATTCTGCACCAGTTCGTCGGCCGCCGCCTTGGTTTCCGGCGGAAAATAGCGTTCGACATAGAGGCGGCTGATGTCGTCGGCGACGACGCCGACGGCGAAATCGACGGCGCGCTTCCACCGGGGCTGGCGCTCGGGCGTGCCGGTGAGGACGGTGCCGTAAAAGGCGAAATTGGCCTCGGCCAGCGAATCCGGCAGATAATCGGCATAGGCTTCGATGCTTCGCACCAGCATCTGGTCGCGCAGCGTCTGCATCGGCGCCGCGGCAATCGCCTGCGCCGTGGCTTCGATCGCCGGCGGCTGGCCGACGATCAACTCCGCCACCGGCCGGCTGTCATCCTTGCCGCCGGTGGCGAGAATGGCGGCGAAATCGAAGCCGGGCGCCCGGTCCGACAATTCGGCCAGCGTCAGGCGGTTGTAGGTTTTCTCGGCATCGCGGCTGTCGATCCGGGTCCAGTGCGCCCTGGCGATGCCGGTCTCGAAGTCGAGGATCGCCCGCGCCCGCGCCGCGCCGTCCCGTTCGCCGGCGAAATCCAGCATCGTCTCGATGTGCCGCAGATAGGCGGCGCGGGTTTCGCGCATCTTGTCGGTATCCAGCAGATAATAGTCGCGATCCGGCATGCCGAGGCCGCCCTGAAACATCGAAATGATGTAACGGTCCGGATGGCGGTCGTCCTGGCCGACGAAATTGGGGAAGGGGATGCGGATTCCGGCCTGCTGCGCCACGTTCAGCAGCCGCGCATAATCGCCGCGCTTCACCGCGCGCACCCGCGCCAGCCAGGGCTGGATCGGGGCGAGGCCGCGCGCCTCGACCAGTTGCTGATCGAGATAGGAGGCATAGGCGCGCCCGGCGCGGCTGGTCTGGTCGTCCTTCAGGGCATCGAGGATTTCGCGGGTGCGCTCTTTCGAGCGGTCGTCGAGCACGGTGAACATGCCATAGTTGGAGCGGTCGGCCGGGATCGGCGTGTTCCGCGCCCAGCTGCCGTTCATATAGCCGTAGAAATCGTCGCCGGGGCGGATCGAGCGGTCCATCCCCTCCAGATCCAGTCCGAACATGCCATACTCCGCCTTCGAGGTTCCGTTTCCGGCCAGCGCCGGCAGCTGCGCCCGCGCCATGGCGGAAAAAGAGGCCGCCGCGGCCAGCAGCAGGAAGTTTCTTCTGTCCAAGGTTGCGATCCATTTCTGTTGCGCGGAAAAAAGCTCCGCGCGAATGAAGCCGCCATGGCGCCGATTGTCGAGTGTTTTTCCGTTCTCCGCGCGCTTCCAGCCCTGAGCCGCCCTGGGCGGCCAAAGGAAAAGGCGGACCGGGTTGCCCCGATCCGCCTTCCTTTCACGCGAAAACCGGCTGGATCAGAAGTCCATTCCGCCCATGCCGCCCATGCCGCCCGGCATGGCCGGGGCCGGCTTGTCTTCGGGAAGTTCGGCGATGCCGGCTTCCGTCGTCACCAGCAGGCCGGCAACCGACGCCGCGCCCTGAAGGGCGGTGCGGATCACCTTGGTGGGGTCGACGACGCCGGCCGCCACCAGATTCTCATATTTGGAGGTGGCGGCGTTGAAGCCGAAATTCACTTCCTTCTGCTCTTGCAGCTTGCCGGCAACCACGGCGCCGTCGACGCCGGCGTTCTCGGCGATCTGCCGCACCGGCGCCTGCAACGCCCGGCGCACCACGTCGATGCCGCGGGTCTGGTCGTCGTTGGCGCCCTTCAGCCCTTCGAGCACGCGCGCCGCATAGAGCAGCGACACGCCGCCGCCCGGAAGAATACCTTCCTCGACCGCGGCGCGGGTGGCGTGCAGGGCATCGTCGACGCGATCCTTGCGCTCCTTCACTTCCACTTCGGAAGCGCCGCCCACCTTGATGACGGCAACGCCGCCGGCAAGCTTGGCCAGACGCTCTTGCAGCTTCTCGCGGTCATAGTCGGAGGTGGTGATTTCGATCTGGGCGCGGATCTGCTCCACCCGGCCCTTGATGGCGTCGGCCGAGCCGGCGCCGTCGACGAGGGTGGTGTTGTCCTTGTCGATCGTCACCTTCTTGGCTTCGCCGAGCATGGCGAGCGTGACGTTTTCCAGCTTGATGCCGAGATCTTCGCTGATCATTTCGCCGGCGGTCAGGGTGGCGATGTCTTCCAGCATGGCCTTGCGGCGATCGCCGAAGCCCGGCGCCTTGACGGCAGCGACCTTCAGGCCGCCCCGAAGCTTGTTGACGACGAGCGTCGCCAGCGCTTCACCCTCGACATCCTCGGCGATGATGAGGAGAGGCCGGCCCGACTGCACCACCGCTTCCAGCACCGGAAGCAGGGCCTGCAGGTTCGAAAGCTTCTTCTCGTGGATGAGGATATAGGGGTTTTCCAGCTCCACCAGCATCTTTTCGGCGTTGGTGATGAAGTAGGGCGACAGATAACCGCGGTCGAACTGCATGCCTTCGACGACATCGAGTTCGAAATCGAGGCCCTTGGCTTCCTCGACGGTGATGACGCCTTCCTTGCCAACCTTTTCCATGGCTTCGGCGATCTTCTCGCCGACTTCATGGTCGCCGTTCGCAGAAATGATGCCGACCTGGGCGATTTCGGCCGAGTTGGCGACCGGCTTCGAGCGCGCCTTCAGATCGTCGACCACCTTCGAGACGGCGAGGTCGATGCCGCGCTTCAGGTCCATCGGGTTCATGCCGGCGGCAACCGACTTCAGCCCCTCGCGGACGATCGACTGGGCCAGCACGGTCGCCGTGGTGGTGCCGTCGCCGGCGTGGTCGTTGGTCTTGGAGGCCACTTCGCGCACCATCTGCGCGCCGATGTTCTGGAACTTGTCCTTGAGTTCGATTTCCTTGGCGACGGTGACGCCGTCCTTGGTGATGCGCGGGGCACCGAAGCTTTTCTCGATGACGACGTTGCGGCCCTTCGGCCCCAGCGTCACCTTCACCGCGTCGGCGAGGATGTCGACGCCTTGCAGAATGCGTTCGCGGGCGTCGCGGCCGAACTTCACGTCCTTGGCTGCCATGGTCATTTCTCCTGGAATGCTGCTGCCCCCGGCGGCGCCGGGGCGATGGATGGAGCCGGCTCCGACGGGAGCTGACGGACGCGGTTGGTGACGGCTTCGGTGGACTTGATGAGCACGCTCATGC
>CAYYGQ010000145.1:0-5767 GCA_964471485.1 uncultured Sandaracinobacter sp.
CCTCGGCCCCATGTCGGGACGGATGAAGCCAAACCCCCTTGCCGTGTCGAACCAGAGGACTTCGCCCTGCGCCATGGCCACCGACTTACAAAAGCGGCGGAATCAGCGCAACCTCGTCGAAGCCGTCAGCCGTCGGCCGGAACCCGCGCAGGCCGCCTCCGGCCACGATCAGCCACAGCCAGCCGAGGTCGTGCACGCCGGCCCGATCCTCGGCGCTTGGCAGCGAGCTGCCGCCAGGATGCGAATGCCAGCAGCCGATCAGAAAAGGCGGCCCGGCGCGGCCGCGGCGATGGCCGTCGAACAGATGCGCCGGCGCGATTTCAAAGCGACGATGCGGCTCGGCGGCGATGTTGCGGGCGATGCTGGCGTCCTCGATGCGGCCGCCGTCGCCGAACAGCAGGCCGCAGGCTTCCAGCGGCATGGCCTCGTCCGCCGCCGCCAGCATTTGCGCGAAAGCGCGCCCATCCACCCGAATGGGGGTTGAAAGCGGATCAATGTTGCCGACATGCATCCGCCATGGATGGGGGGAAACGCCAAGATGAGCAAGCGGCGGCGGCCGTCACGGTGCGGCTGCCGGAGCGGGCGGCCGGCTGGCGGCTCGACCGGGCGCTGGCCAGCGCCATCCCCACCCAATCCCGCGAACAGTTGAAGCGCCTGGTCGCCGCCGGCGCGGTGCAGGTGGACGACGAAACAGCGCGCGACCCGGCCCGCAAGATGAAAGGCGGCGAACTGGCCGTGGTGGCCATTCCCCGCCCGGAATCGGCCGCCGCCGGCGCCGAAGACATCCCGCTTTCCATCGTCTTCGAGGACGAGCATCTGCTGGTGGTCGACAAGCCGGCCGGCCTCGTCGTCCATCCGGCCGCCGGCAACCCGGACGGCACGCTGGTGAACGCCCTCCTCTACCATTGCGCCGGGCGGCTGTCGGGGATCGGCGGCGTGGCGCGGCCCGGAATCGTCCACCGCATCGACAAGGACACCTCGGGCCTGCTGGTGGTGGCGAAAACCGATCCGGCCCATGCGGCGCTCGCCGCCCAGTTCAAGCGCCACAGCAGCGAACGGCGCTATCTTGCGGTTGTCGCCGGCGTTCCGGCGCCGCCGCTGGGCCGCATCGACACCCATCTGGCCCGCAGCGCCGCCAACCGGCAGAAGGTCGCCGTCGTCGAGCCGCCGGCCGGCAAGCGGGCGGTGACGCACTATCGGCTGCTGGAAGCGCTGCCGAAAGCCGCGCTGGTCGAATGCCGGCTGGAAACCGGGCGCACCCACCAGGTGCGCGTGCACATGGCCCACATCGGCCACCCGCTGCTGGGCGACCCGGCCTATGGCCGCGGCCGCCTGGCCGACCTCTGCCGCGCGCTCGGCTTCCACCGCCAGGCGCTGCACGCCGCCATGCTCGGCTTCGACCATCCGGTGACGCACGAACGGCTGCGCTTCGAAAGCCCGCTTCCCGGCGATATTCAGCAACTGCTAATCGCCCTTCGCTAGGGTGCCCCAAAGAATGGTTCCAGAGAACGGCTGAGGAGAACCACATGTCGAGCAACCTTCCCGCCAGCATCCCGAGCCTTGGGCCGGATGTCAGCCTCAACCGCTATCTGGCGGAAATCCGGCGCTTTCCACTGCTGGCCCCGGAAGAGGAATATATGCTGGCCAAGCGCTGGCAGGAGCATCAGGACCCCGATGCCGCCACCCGGCTGGTCACGTCGCACCTGCGCCTGGTCGCCAAGATCGCCATGGGCTATCGCGGCTACGGCCTTCCCGTCGCCGAACTGATCGCCGAGGGCAATATCGGCCTGATGCAGGGCGTGAAGAAGTTCGAACCAGAGCGCGGTTTCCGCCTTGCGACCTATGCCATGTGGTGGATCAAGGCGTCGATCCAGGAATATATCCTGCGTTCCTGGTCGCTGGTGAAGATCGGCACCACGGCGGCGCAGAAGAAATTGTTCTTCAACCTCAGGCGCATGAAGAACCGCCTCGAAGCGATGGAGGACGGCGACCTCCACCCCGACCATGTGAAGAAAATCGCCACCGATCTTGGCGTTTCCGAAGACGATGTGGTGCAGATGAACCGCCGCATGGCCAAGGGCGGCGACACCAGCCTGAACGCGCCGTTGCGCGAAGAAGGCGAAGGCGAATGGCAGGACTGGCTGACCGACGACAGCCCCAGCCAGGAAACCGTGGTCGCCGAGGAAGAGGAATCGACAATCCGCCACGACCTGCTGCGCCAGGCGCTGCAAACGCTGAACGAGCGCGAACGCCACATCCTCACCGAGCGCCGCCTCGCCGACGAACCGCGGACGCTGGAAGACCTGTCGC
Source organism: uncultured Sandaracinobacter sp. (assembly GCA_964471485.1). Lineage (GTDB taxonomy): Bacteria > Pseudomonadota > Alphaproteobacteria > Sphingomonadales > Sphingomonadaceae > Sandaracinobacteroides. The sequence continues at coordinate 2,311 of CAYYGQ010000145.1, forward strand.
AGGAATATGGCATCAGCCGCGAACGGGTGCGGCAGATCGAAGTGCGCGCCTTTGAAAAGCTGCAGCAGGAAATGCTGCGGATTTCGAAAGAGCGCAAACTGATCGAGGCCTAGGGTCGCGCCGGCGCCATTTGTAAAAGTTTTTTACAACCTGTTTGCCGAATTGCGCCCAAGCCACTGAATTGACAAATCTTTGCCGATGGCATGGTTATTGCATCTGGCTGCTCGTCCTCCCCGCGTGTCTGGGGCAGGCATCATGAGGAGACCTGTTGATGCTTCGAACTGCAATTGCAGCGGTGTTGATCGCGGCGACCGCGCCGGCCATGGCGGCGGGCACCCTGCTTACCTCCGACGCCGGCTATAGCGGGCGCGGCCTGGATCTTTCCGCCTTCGCCAATGGCAATTATAATTTCACCCGGGGACCGATCGCCATCGATGGCTTCACCTTCACGGCGTCGCCGGTCAATCCCAGCTCCGACGCGGGTTCGGTGGTGGGCCAGGGAACCTACGGCCTCGCCAGCAACGGCTATTTCGGCGGCGATGCCGTTTATATTGGCGTCGACGCCCCGGATGGCTATGCCGAGCTGCTCGGCACCACCGGCTACAGCGAGCTTGGCTTCTACTTCAACTATGCCCCCTTCACTGGCGACGACCCGACGATCTGGACGCTGGACGCCGCCGGCAATGTGCTCGACGAGTTCAACCTCGCAGCGCTGGCGCCCATCTCCACGCCCGACGGCTTCAACGAATTCGCCTTCCGCGGCGTCGCCTACGACGACGGCACCGAAATCTACGGCCTGCGCTTCGGCGGCAGCTATATCCTGCTGACCGGCACCGCCGACGGCACGGTTCCGCCGGCGACGGGCAACATCCCCGAACCGGCCACCTGGGCGCTGCTGATCGCCGGCTTCGGCCTGGTCGGCGTGGCGGCGAGAAGGCGCCGGCTGGCCAGCGCCTGAGCCTCAGCCGGCGAAGCCGCCCGCTTTCAGGAAGGCGATCTCCTCGGGCGTCGACGCGCGCCCGAGGACATCGTTGCGGTGCGGAAAGCGGCCGAACCGTTCGATCACATCGAGGTGGATCAGCGCATAGCGATGGGATTCGCCGCCCAGCGGCTCGGTCAGGGCGACGGCGCGCTGCTGGTCGGCCAGTTCCTCCGAATGCTCGAACGGCAGATAGAAAAAGCTCCGCAAATTTTCGTCGGTCGCCTGGTCGTGGCCAAGCTCGATGGCGTCGGCCGCAAGCGCCTTCGCCTTGGCGTCGGTGGCGAACATCCGCGCCGTGCCCCGAAAACAATTGCGCGGAAACTGGTCGAGCAGGATCAGCAGCGCCAGGGCGCCGGCCGCCGTCTGGCGCCAATGGTCGAGTTCACCCTTCGCCGCCCTCTCGTGGGCGGCAAGGAAACGGTTGCGGAAAGCGGCGTCGAAGGCCGCATCCTTGCGGAACCATTTCGAAGGGCCGGCCTCCTTCCAGAAGGACACCACATCGGCTGCCGTCGTCATCTATTCCTCTCCCGCATAGATCGTCGGATCCGCCACCCCCGCCTCGGCAAAGCCGCGCCGGCGCAGCCGGCAGGCGTCGCAGCGGCCGCAATGGCGGCCATCCGCCGCCGGATCGTAGCAGGACCAGGTGAGGCCATGGTCCAGGCCGACGGCGACGCCGGCGCGGACGATGCCGGCCTTGGTCAGATTCTGCAACGGCGTCCGCACGCGAAAGCGCGCGGCCCCCTCGACTCCGGCCCGCGTCGCCAGATTCGCGGTCTGCTCGAAGCTGGCGACGAATTCCGGCCGGCAGTCGGGGTAGCCGGAATAATCCATCGAGTTGATGCCGATCATCAGATCGAAGCCGCCGACGCTTTCCGCCCAGCCAAGGGCGACGGAAAGAAAAATAGTGTTGCGGGCCGGCACATAGGTGACGGGGATGACGCCCGCCTTGACCCCCTGCTTCGGCACCTCGATGTCCGAGGTCAGCGCCGAGCCGCCGAAGCCGCGCAGATCGAGCGGCAGGCGGATGTGGCGCTCTACCCGATAGTGGCGCGCCAGGCGCGCCGCCGCCTCCAGTTCGCGGGCGTTCCGCTGGTTATAGTCGATGGTGAGGGCGTGGACTCGGGCGTCGGCGGCCGACGCCAGCGCCAGGCAGGTGCTGCTGTCGAGACCGCCCGAAAGCAGCAGCACCAGCGGCCGGCCGCGAAGATCGGCGAGCGCTTCCGAGGGGATATCCAGGCTGTTTTCCATGGTGGTGCGCTTCTAGGCCGCAGGCGGCCGTGCTGCCAAGGGTTGCAACACTGGCATCACAATCTTAAAACCAAGCTATCGAACAACTGCAAGGGCGCGGAAAACCACCGTGGTGGATTACAGCCAGATCTTCAAGGCGGCGATCGACCGTCTGCACGAGGAAGGGCGCTATCGCGTCTTCATCGACATTTTGCGCAACAAGGGCAATTATCCGAACGCCCGCTGCTTTGCCGGCCACAACGGCCCGAAGCCGATCCGCGTCTGGTGCTCGAACGATTATCTGTCGATGGCGCAGCACCCGAAGGTGGTGGCGGCGATGGAGGAAGCGCTGCACGATGTCGGCGCCGGCTCGGGCGGCACCCGCAACATCGCCGGCAACACCCATTACCACATCGACCTCGAAGCCGAACTGGCCGACCTGCACGGCAAGGAAGCGGCGCTGCTGTTCACCTCGGGCTATGTGTCGAACGAAGCGACGCTGTCGACATTGGGCAAGCTGCTGCCCGGCTGCATCATCTTTTCCGACGAGCTGAACCACGCCTCGATGATCGCCGGCATAAGGAACGCCGGCTGCGAGCGGCAGATCTGGCGCCACAACGATCTTCAGCATCTGGAAGAACTGTTGAAGGCGGCCGACCCCGATGCGCCGAAGGTGATCGCCTTCGAATCGGTCTATTCGATGGACGGCGACATTGCGCCGCTGCACGCCATCTGCGACCTCGCCGACAAATACCACGCCCTCACCTATCTCGACGAAGTGCACGCCGTCGGCATGTATGGCGCGCGCGGCGGCGGCGTTTCCGAGCGCGACGACGCCGCCCGGCGAATCACCATCATCGAGGGCACGCTCGCCAAGGGCTTCGGCGTCATGGGCGGCTATATCACCGCCGACCGCATGATCGTCGACTGCATCCGTTCCTATGCGCCGGGCTTCATCTTCTCCACCTCGCTGTCGCCGGTGCTGGTGGCCGGCGCCCTGGCCAGCGTCCGCCACCTGAAACAGTCGAGCGCCGAGCGCGACGGCCAGCAGCAGGCGGCGGCCACGCTGAAGCGGCTGATGGCGGAAGCGGGCCTGCCGGTGTTGCAGACCGAAAGCCACATCGTGCCGCTGATGGTGGGCAATCCGGTAAAGGCGAAGCGCATTTCCGACATTTTGCTCGCCGAATATGGCGTCTATGTGCAGCCGATCAATTTCCCGACGGTGCCGCGCGGCACCGAACGGCTGCG
>CAYYGQ010000146.1:0-5761 GCA_964471485.1 uncultured Sandaracinobacter sp.
GCGACGCCCTCAACACCGAAGTGCAGCAACTGATCGCCGAGATCGACAATGTGTCGAAGACCACCAGCTTCAACGGCATGAAGCTGCTCGACGGCTCGTCCAGCAACCTGAAGCTGCAAACCGGCTCGCGGGCTGGCGAAACCACCGATCTCAGGATCAATTCCACCCGCACCAACGAGCTTGGCACCGGCGTCACCGCCGGCCTGACGGCAACGGGCGACTTCAACGCGACCGTCGCCGGCCTCGCGCAGATGAAGTCGGGCGACCTCATCATCAACGGCGTGCAGATCGGCGGCGCCGACCAGACCGCCGACACCGGCTCGACCGAAGGCAAGATCTCGTCCGCCGCCGCGAAGGCCGCCGCCATCAACGCCAAGTCGGCCGAAACCGGCGTTCGCGCCGTCGTCGGCAAGACGGTGATGCAGGGCAGCGCCATGACGGCCGGCGCCGCCACGGGCACCGTCACCATCAACGGCGTCGACATCAGCGTTGCCACCAAGGCCGACGCCGCCGAATCGCGCGCCGACCTGGTGGCCGCCATCAACGACCACGCGGCGCAGACCGGCGTTCGCGCCATCGACACCGGCGACGACAAGCGCGGCATCCAGCTGGTGGCCGACGATGGCCGCAACATCGTCGTCGCGCTCGACACGGTGACGGCGGCGCAGACCGGCCTCAAGGTCGGCGCGCAGACCGGCAGCTACAGCCTGGTGGCCGAAGCCGGCCGCACCATCGAGATCAGCTCCACCGACAAGGGCCAGATCGGCAACGCCGGCCTTGCCGTCGGCAGCTTCGATCGCGGCGTTTCCTACGTCTCGACCGACGCCCGCGGCGTCACCGGCGCGGCGCTGGCCGCCGGCGACCTGGTCATCAACGGCTACTCGATCCGTGGCTCCAGCACCAAGGACGACACCGCCTCCAGCGTCAACGCCGAAATGTCGGGGATCGCCATCGCCAACGCCATCAACGCGGCCTCGGCGGATACCGGCGTCAAGGCCTTTGCGAACGCGCTGTCGGTAAGCGGCACCGGCATCACCGCCGCCGACGCTACCGGCGATATCGAAGTGAACGGCGTCACCATCAGCCTGACGACGCAGGCCGCCGACGGCAACGCCGTCACCCTTGGCAAGGTGATCGACGCCATCAACAACTACAGCGACGCGACCGGCGTGGTGGCCCGCGAGAATGGCGAAGGCGGGCTGACGCTGACGGCCGCCGACGGCCGCAACGTCACCGTCGACAGCAGCGACTTCACGCTGGCCCAGATCGGCCTCACCGGCGCCACCGCCGGCGGCGCCTCCTATGCGCTCGGCAACACCGCCTATTCGACGGTGACGCTGGAAAGCGCCAAGGAAATCAAGGTCGAGGGTGGCGCCAACGGCGTTGGCGGCAGCTTCGCCAGCGTCAAGTTCGAGGAAGGCAGCTATGGCAGCAACGACGGCGGCCTGAAGATCGCCGATGTCGACATCCGCACCCAGGAAGGGGCGACGGCGGCTCTCGACGCCATCGACGCGGCGCTGAATTCGATCGCGCTCGATCGGGCCGTCCTTGGCGCGGTGCAGAACCGGCTGGAAGCGACCATCAGCAACCTGTCGACGACCAGCACCAACGTCACCGCCTCGCGGTCGCGCATCCTCGACGCCGACTTCGCGGCGGAAACCACCAACCTTGCCCGCAGCCAGGTGCTGACGCAGGCGGCGCAGGCGATGCTGGCGCAAGCCAACCAGAGCCAGCAAGGCGTGCTGCAACTGCTCCGCTAAGGGCAGGGCGGGGCAATCTCCCTATACTGACCGGGCCGGCCCCAAAGGGCCGGCCCTTTTCTTTTGGCATTATTATACGAGGCATACCCCAACGCAGTTAGGCGCTAGCGTTTAGCATCTCCTTTCGCGCTTGGGTATGCCTCGTATAATAACGCCAAATACAGTGATCTATGCGTAGAGATGCAAATATGTACTGAACTGCAACACGCTTGAGCGACAGCGGTTGAGGCGGTTGGTGTGTTTACGAAGCAGGCACTAAAATCCAGCCAAGATGATCAAGATTGGGTGCGTTTTTTTGCGCTTATGGATTGGGGTCTATATACGTGTGTAACTCACGGCCTTGTCGCTGTGCTCAATGACGAACTTGGCGGCTTCCGCCATTGACGTCGGATACGGCACGCCGATGCGATAGTATGGCAGGCCATGCTTGATCAGAAAGGCCGCAACTTCCCAACTTTTCCGGTTGGTCGCTGCGGGAGCCTTGAAGTCGCTGCTGACGCGATGGGCCTGTGCTCCGCAGTTCGGACATATCTTCGTATCTGCATCTGCTGGCCGCTTGAAAACTCGGAAGCAGTCGAGGCACGCGAACTTGATGAGGGCCGGCTTCATTCCCCGACCATAGCACGAAAAAGCCCGATGGGTTAGGCCGGGCCTTCGTCGTCCTTCTACTTCTTTATGCTGACAAGATATTGGAATTCAAGTAAGAAAATCTTAGTTATACGAAACTGGAGAGCGAGCAGATAGAGAATTCTCCTGTCCAGATCGTGCTGGTGTCGGTTGAGAATGTCAACGCACTTTGCCGTGCCTATCCAAACTACTTTCTCGATACAGCCAGCTTTAGCGTCGTGGTCAATCAGGTTTTGGCCGGAAAATTTCCTGATCCACTTCCCCAGCCAGCCCTCGTCGACGCTGCTTAGCATCGCTGCCCTCGTCCATATGCCGCCACGGCGGAAACGGTGGAATTGTAGCTGTAGGTTGCCCAGCTTGGGCGGTAATCCTCGTCGGCCTGGTTGCCCCACACCGTCCAGTCGGGGCGGGTACCGCGGCCGAACAGTTCCAGGAACGGGCCTCGGGAGCAGCTTTCGATGAGGGCATATTGCTCGTCGGGCTTGCGGCTGTGCTCGCGTTTGCGGCTGGCGATCAGATTCACCTGCCGCCGGCTGGGGGCAAGGGTGCGGGCGTTCTTGCCGCGCACGCCGAACAGCAGCAGTTCGGTGCCATTGCGGACATAAAAACCCACGCCGCACCCAGCGGCGCCGCCGTCCTTTCGCACCTTGTGCCAGACGATGTTGGATTTGTAATCGAACCCCCAGGCCCCAAGAACGGCAAGGCCGTCCGGCAGCAGCGCGTTCGGCACCCACAGATAGCAGTGGGCGGTTTCTTCCATATGCTCGGCGACGGGGAGGCGCCGATTTCCTCCACCGTCATGGTGGCGTAGCGGGCGAGCCTCTTGTGTTCCGGCGCCATTTTGCCGGTGCGGTTGGTAAAGCGCCAGGGCGGGTCGGCCATGACGGTGCCGAAGCGCCGCTGTTGCCGGAAGCGGCGAAGATCGCTGGCGGCGGCGTGGTCGTCGGTGGTGCGCATGGCTGCTTCCTGGGGCATATCCCGATCAAAGGATATGCTTTGATCGGGATATGCGGAAAGCCAAGAGACCCGCCCTGCTGCAATCCGGGCAATAAGACGCTCTGGCCGGGCGAATCCGCTTGCGGCCGGCGGGCTTGCGGAGAGGCGCTCAGTCCTCCCAGTCGTCCAGCAGTTTTCGCACTTTTCCCAGCGCCGATTTCTTGATCTGGCAGATGCGGGCGGCGCCGACACCCAATACTTCGCCGATTTCCTCCAGGTTCAGTTCTTCGACGAAGTAAAGTTGCAGAACCATGGCCTCGCGCTCGGGAAGGCTGGCGATGGCTTCGACGAGAGCGCGCTTCATGTCGGCGGATTGCAGTTGCTCAAGGGCGTCGGGCGCCTCCGACGCGAACCAGATGCTGTGCTCGGAATAGACTTCGTCGATGGATTCGTGGCGCAGTTCCTGGGTGGAGGCGATTTGTTCGTGCAGTTCGGTCACGGGAATGTCGAGATGGCGGGCAAGCTCGATTTCGCTTGGCGGACGGCCGAGCCTGGCCGACAGTTCGGCGCGCGCCGAGTTCAGTTCGCGGCGTTTCTTCAGCGCCGAGCGGCAAAGCGTCGCCTGTTTCCTGAGCGCGTCGATCATGGCGCCGCGAATGCGGACGCTGGCGTAGGTGGTGAAGGCGGCCTGGCCACGATCCTCGAAGGCGCGCGCCGCCTCGATGAGGGCGATCATGCCGATCTGCATCAGTTCCTCGATGTCGATTGCCGAGGAAACCCGGCCATGGGTGTGCCAGGCGATCTTGCGTACCAGCCCGAAGTTCATGCGGATCAGCTGCTCGGGATCGGGGGTTGTGATCGCCGTTGGCGAATAAAGCCCATGATTCAATGCGAAGCGGGCGTCCATTCCAGTCCTCCCGTGGGTTCTTTTTCCTGATTGAGCATTGCTTCGCCGATGATGGCGATGACATCGACGGCGCGGCCTTCGGGCAGTTCGGCGAAGGCCAGCACGGCGATGCCGTTGGCGCGAAGCAGCCGGAACAGCGAGCGGCGCGGTTCCGGCTGGGAAATGAGCGCGACCGGCGCCCCTTCGGCGATGGCGGGTTCGGCGGCGGCGGCGACCGCTTCGGCCAGGCGCTGGGCAAGGCCCGGCTCGAACGGATAGTCGGACGCGGGGGCGGCGCGCTGGGCGGCGACCAGCAGCCCTTCCAGTTGCGGTTCAAGCGCGATCAGCCGCAGCGGCACGGCGAGATTGCCGAGGCCGGCGACGATAAGGCCGCCGATGCGGGCGCGCACCAGTTCGGTCAGCTGGCGTGGATCCTGGGTGATGCCGGCCACCTGCGAAAGCGCGGCGGCGATACGGTCGAAATGGCGGAGCGACACGCCTTCCTCGAGCAATGCCTGGCAGACCGAGGTGGTGACGTGCAGCGGCAGTTGCTTGGCGCTGATGCTGGCGGCCAACAGCGGCTGCCGGCCAGCGAGATTGTCGATGAGGGCGTTGGCATCGTCCTGGTTGAACAGGAAATGCGCGTGCTTTTTCAGGATATTGAACAGATGCGTGCCGATAACGGTTGAAGAATCGACCACGGTGTAGCCGCTGGCGACCGCCGCCGGTTCCTGGGCGGGGTCGATCCACACCGCCTTCAGGCCGAAGGCAGGGTCGCGGACGGCGCGCCCTTCGACAGGGTGCAATATGTCTTCCGCTTCGAGCGCCAGCAGGTCGCTGGCGAAGGCGTCGCCACGGCCGAGTTCCTCGCCGGCGACGGTGATGCGGTAGCTTTGCGGCGACAGCGCGAAATCGTCGCGGACGCGGACGGAGGGCAGCACGAAGCCCAGTTCCTGCGACAATTGGCGGCGGATTCCGGTGATCCGCGCCATCAGCGGCGCTTCCTTGTCGACGAGCGGGATGAGGCCGTAGCCGATTTCCAGGGTGACGGCGGCGGTTTCGCCGACATCGGCCCAGTTGATGACATGGTCCGGCTCGGCCGGGGTGTCGGGCGTGTCTGCGGGGGCGGCGGCGGCCGGGCGGCCGAGTTTCCAGGCGACGGCGCCGCTGAGCAGGGCGGCCGGGCCGAGGATGGATTGCGGCATGGCCGGGAACAGGGCCAGCGCGCCGAGAATGGCCGAAGCCGGCCACCAGGCGGCGGGGGAGGCGAATTGCTGGGACAATTGCTGGGACAGCTTGCGGTCCTCGGTCGTCCGCGTGACGAGGACGGCGGCGGCAATCGACAGCAGCAGGGCTGGAATCTGGGCGACGAGGGCGTCCCCCACCGACAGCAGCAGATAGGTGTTCGCCGCCTCGCCGAAGGGCAGGTCGTGGCTGATGGTGCCGATGGCGAGGCCGCCGACGATGTTGATGAACAGGATGAGGATGCCGGCGACGGCGTCGCCCTTCACGAATTTGGAGGCGCCGTCCATCGAACCGTAGAAATCGGCCT
>CAYYGQ010000147.1:0-5719 GCA_964471485.1 uncultured Sandaracinobacter sp.
CACCTGCGCGACATCATCGCCACTGATCGTCCAGATGGCCCGCGCCCGCAGCCTTGCGCTTTCCGGCGTGTGTGGCAGCGCTTCCACCTTGTCCCAGAAGCGCCCGGTCCATTCGTCCCAGCAATCCCACTCTGCTGCGCTGCCGCCGCCAGCGTTAAGGCGCGCGGTTTCGCGGTCGATGGCATCCATCTCTGCGAACAGCGCCGCCATGCCGCGCCCTGTGGCCAGCACCGGAGCCACCGGCAAAGCAGCCAGCGGCGTAACCATGATTCCTTTTAGAAACGCACGACGGGGCGTGCTATTGGCGTGAACAGCCATGATCGTTCTCCTAATGAACGTTTGTGGTCAGGAGCGGTGCGAGGGTTAGGCTCCTTGCATCGCTCCGCTAATTTAAGTATTACAAGTGCGCGATGACGTCAACAATAAAAGTAACACCGAAAAGGCGCGGAAGGCCGGCGACCGGCAATCATCCGCTTCTAACCTTTCGCTCTCCAGCCGAGTTGACAGCGCAAATTGACGCCTATGCCAAAGACGCTGACGTCTCCCGCTCCGAAGCGATCCGCCGGCTGGTGGAGCGGGGGCTGGCCAGCCCGTCGTCAGCGCCTCATAAATTAACAATATATTAACAGACTCGTATTGTCCGCTGCCACAGGCCGGCATATACCTGCCATCAGGGTCGGGATGAGAACCGGATAAAAAATTGTCGCATCATCCCTTGGGTACGCATCGTTTTTCATTGCTGACGGAATCGCAACGGCGTTGTTTGCGACTCGTCCATGCACGCATGACATCGAAAGAAATCGGCCGCGAACTGGGTATCTCGCCGCACACTGTCGATGTGCACATCAAGGCGGCCATGAAAACGCTGCACGTACCAAACAGAGCCAAAGCGGCGCTGCTTTTTATCGAATCTGAAGAAAACTTCGGCTCCGAACTGTTGGTTAACCAATCGCCGGGGGTGGCTGAGCAACTGATTTCCAAGCACCTTTCCCCCGATAGCGGCGTTATTGGCGGCGATATCGATTACTCCGAACTGGATACGAAGAAAGATGATTCGTTAACAAACACAATGCATGATGCAACGGCAAACTACGGGGAAAGCAGATTTGAATACACATTCGCCTCGTGCTTGCCGGTGTCTGAAAAAAAAGAGAAATCATTTCATATTAATCAACTGTCTATTCCGAAACGACTGATCGTGATAATTGTGATAAATTTCACTTCCATTGTTATGTTTTTGATTTTTATTTCCGCATTTCAGATACTATCTTCGTTATATGAATAACTCATACGGAGGTCGCAGAATGAAGAATGATACCCTTGCAGTCGCGGAAGATGTGGCAACAAAACTGTTCGCTGCAGAAGAAGCAATAGATCTTGCGCTCAGCAAGGCAGCCGATCTTGCCAGCTTTGTGCCGCTGGCACGCCAGCAGGTGCGCGTGTCCGCCGATGTTGGCCAGGAGGCAATCATCACCCTTCTTGCCAGCATGGCAACGCTTGGCGAAGCACGAAAGCAGATGATCGAGGTGCATGGCGCGCTGGCAAAGGCGCAAAAAGACGTTCGTCTTGCACCACGGAACTTTGGCGGCTTCGTCAACAAGCCGGTGCAATATCCGCGTGTCCGGGCGCTCAGCGCCGTCCCGGCCGAAGAAATGGTTGCCTGAAGTGCAGGCTCCGGCAATGTCGATGGCCCTTGCCTTGCTGTTTGGCCTCGTCCTGGCCGGAGCCTGCTTTCATGCTTTCCAGCATGGCGGGAAGGATGAAAAGCAGGTGGCGGCAGCGCTGGTGGCGGCCTCGCTCGTCACTCCGCTCGCCCAGGCATTCTCCTTCTCGTCTGCGGAATATGGCATCCTTGTTGTTGATGCCATTCTGCTGTTGTTCCTGCTGTTCGTTTCGCTCACGTCTGCTCGCTGGTGGCCAATGGTGGCAACGGGATTCCAGCTGGCGGCGATCGAAACGCATCTCGCTGCCGCCAGCATCCAGGTGGCACCGCTCGCCTATGCCGATCTGGCCGTTTTCTGGAGTTATCTGGTAATCGCCGCCCTGTTCTTTGGCACGATGGCAGAAGCGGCACGGTCGGCGAAAGGATGACCGCGTTTCAGCAGAAAGAAAAGACAGGCGTGGCGCCGTTCCCGTCGCCACGGAATGATCCATTGCAGCGCTGGCGTGCGGATGTGGAACTGCTGGCCGAATTTTACGAAAAGCACGGTCTTGGCCATAATAGCCGTAAGCAGGCATCAAAGCTGATTGCCAGCACCGGCCACATCGGCGCTGCCCTGTCGGCGTCGCCTTCGCGGCTGAAAAGCATTGGTGCGTCAGATGCGGAAATCCGTATCCTTGGCCTGCTGCAGGCAACGGTTGCCACGGTGCTACGAAGGCCGATCGAAGAACGCCCGCTTCTTGATAAACTGTCGCGCGTAATCGACTATCTGCACGCCAGAATGGCCTGGCAGCGCTCGGAATCCTTTCATGTACTCTTCCTCACCGGGCGGCTTCGCCTCATCCACGACGAGACGCTGGCGATCGGCTCCGTTGCCGGCGTCGAAATCCACCCGCGAACGGTGCTGGCGAAAGCACTGGAAGCCAATGCCCGCAAACTACTGCTGGTGCACAACCACCCCTCCGGTGACCCGGCTCCCAGCCGCGAAGACGTGCAGCTCACCGCCCGCATCCGCGATGCCGGCCGGGTGATGGACGTTGAAGTGATCGATCATATCGTGATCGCCGAAACCGGGCATGCCAGCCTGCGTTCACTCGGCCTGATGTAAACGGGCTGCCGCCGCTATCATGCAGATGCGCGCTCCTACTCCCCGATCGCCCGCCGGTCGGCCATAATCTGCTCGCCCAGCAGTCTCAATTGCCCGTCACGCTGTTCAACAAGCGTTCGGAGTTCCGCGACCACTCCGACGCCCTCGCTAAGCTGGCGGTCGAGTTCGGCTGCATGGCGCGCAAGGTCTCCGGCGGCAGCGGTGCCAGCTTCGGCCTGGCGCTGATATAGATGCCCCTCTGTTCGCTCCGGCGCAGCCGCTCAACAGCGTCAGCAGCAGCGCGAGCGCTGCGATCAGAAAAGCGCTGTTCAGCAGCGGCCAGAGCGGCGGCGATTCGTCCCTGTTCCTCCGCATGTCGTTTCTCCTGCTCTGCGATGGCGGCCATGGCCGCCGCCCGCGCATCCGTTTGTTTCTGTTCCCACGCGGCCCGCTCGACGGCGACGCCGGCGCTGTAGCGCGTGTTGCCGAAATGCCATCCCGCTCAACCCGGATCTGGAAAACGCGATCGCGGCGACAAAGCCAGCGGCCAAGGCCGGAGAAACATTCTTGCGGACGGCTTACGGAAAGCCCTTCTCGGCCGCTGGATTCGGCAACGGATTTCGCGATTGGTGCGATCAAGCTGGACTGCCCCACTGTACCGCCCACAGGCTGCGCAAGGCAGCCGCGCGCCGGCTCGCCGAGGCTGGCACCAGCCAGCAGGAGCTAAAGGCAGTGGGCGGATGGAAGTCCGATTCTCAGGTGGCCGTCTATATTGCCGCCGCCGATCAGAAACACAGCGCCGAACAGGCTTTTCAGCGCCTGCAAGCTGTTAATTCCAGCTGAAAATCAGCATTTCTGGCTAACCTTCGCGATAAAGGTAGCCAATCGCGCGGCGCAACGCCTTGATTTGTAAAGACAATATTTAAGACGTGGTGGGCTCGGCGGGATTCGAACCCGCGACCTACAGATTAAAAGTCCGTTGCTCTACCGACTGAGCTACGAGCCCACACAGGAAGGCTGCCCTTAAAAGCTGAAGCGCCGCTAATCAACCGCTCTTCGCCGCAGCAGCCGGTGCCGCATCTGCTGCACCGTCTGTTGCCGCAAGGGGTGGCGCCAGTCGGGCCAGACCGCATCGAACGGTTGCAGCACGAAGTCTCGCTGGTGCAGGCGGGGATGCGGCACCTCCAGGCCAGGCGCGGAAATGCGCGCCGCGCCGAACACCAGCAGGTCGCAATCGAGCACACGCGCCCCCCAGCGCTGGCCGCGGCGGCGACCGAAGGCACGCTCCTGCCCCTTCAGCAGCGCCAGCAGGCTTTCGGCGCTCTCGGGCCAGAACGCCCGCAGCACCGCGTTCGCATAGCGCCTTCTCGACGGGCCAAGCGGTGCCGTCTCGATGATCGGCGACAGGCGCAATATCCGCAGCCCCGCCGCTTCGAGCGCCGCCACCGCCGCCTTCAACACTTGCTTCGGCCGACCGTAGCGGCCGTGCGGCACATTGCCGCCAAGGGCGATCGCCACTTCGGTCATCCGCCGGCACCGGCCGGGCGAAGCTGGGTGCGATTTCCCCGCCGAGGTCAAAGATCCTCCGCCAGCCGGCCATAGAGGTTCGGCCGCCGGTCGCGGAAGAAGCCGAAGGCGGCGCGGTGGCGGGCGATCTTCGCCAGATCGAAGCTGGCGGTGATGAACCCTTCCTTGCTGTCGTCCAGTTGCGCCACCAGATCGCCGCGCTCGTCCGCGATGAAGCTATGGCCGTAGAAATGCTGCTCGCCGCCATTGGCCGTCGGCTCGGCGCCGATGCGGTTCGCCGCCACCACCGGCACCACGTTCGAGACGGCGTGCCCCACCATGGCGCGCTGCCACAGGCGGCGGGTGTCGAGGTCGGGGTCGTGCGGTTCGTCGCCGATCGCTGTCGGGAACAGCAATATGTCGGCCCCCAGCAGCATCAGCGCGCGCGCCGTTTCCGGGTACCACTGGTCCCAGCAGATGCCGATGCCGATGGCGCCATAAGGCGTCGGCCACACCTTGAAGCCGCTGTTGCCGGGGCGGAAATAGAATTTTTCCTGATAGCCGGGGCCGTCCGGGATGTGGCTTTTCCGATAGACGCCGCGCACCATGCCGTCGTCGCCGACGAAGGCGAGGCTGTTGTAATGGTGGGGACCGTCCAGCTCGTAGAAGCTGGTGGGGATAAACACGCGCTCGGCGCGCGCCACTTCGCGCGCCGCCTCGACCGCCGGATGGCGGTCGACCGGCCGGGCCGAGGCGAACGCCCCTTCATCCTGCGCGGTGCAGAAATAATGGCCATCGAACAGCTCGGGCGGCAGAATCACCTTCGCCCCCTCGGCCGCGGCCGCGCGCACCAGCCGCATCGCTTTGGCAATATCGGCGTCGCGCCGGCCCGACATCGCCATCTGGATGGCGCCCACATTCAGCATCGTCATTTCTCCGGCACCTGCTGGGTGATGCAGTGGAAACTGCCACCGCCGGTAAGGATATGGTTGGCGTAGAGGCCCGTGACCAGATGGCGCGGGAACAGCCGGCGGACGGCGGCAAGGGCGCGGCCGTCGCTCGGGGTGCCGTAAAGCGGCACCACCACCTGGCCGTTGGCGACGATCCAGTTCATGTGGCTGGCCGGCACCACTTCGCCATCGGCCTCGTGGCGACCGACCGAAGGCACGCGAACGGCCACCAGCCCGGCGGCGTTCACCCGCCTCGCCGCATCCTCGAACACGGCGCGGTTGGGGTCGTCGTCGCTCCACGCCTCCGGCACGGCCACCGTGCCCGGCGCCACGAAGCGCGCCAGATTGTCGACATGGCCGTCGGTATGGTCGTTCAGCAGGCCGTCGCCAAGCCAGACGACGCGGCGGATGCCAAGGGCATGGCGCAGCAGCTGCTCGGCGTCGCGCCTGGTCCAGCCGGGGTTGCGGTTGGGATTCAGCAGGCACTGGCGCGTGGTCAGGATCGTGCCCGCGCCG